>NZ_JAVRCL010000095.1:0-22478 GCF_034530775.1 Nostoc sp. DedSLP04
CTCATGCACGGTTTTGAAGACCAACGGGGTTGGTGACAACTTCGTTGAGTTTAATACCTTTAGGTAAAAATTTAGGCACTGTTGTACTAGCTTTTCTCCCTTTTCTCTTAGAGGGAAAAGGGAGAAAATGCTTTGTCTTTATATCTGAAATAATCTACAAATGTTAGCTAGCTGAACTTTAGAACGGACGGCTACCCCGAAGGCTGACCCGTTTCAGAACACGGGTTGCATTGACATCAAATTCAGGACGGTAGTGAGACGTTGCCTGATTATCCCAATAAAGCAGGTCGCCCTTGCTCCACTGATGCCGATAGGCAAACCGGGGTTGCTTAATATGCTCCTGCAACCGTGCAATTAGTTTTGCTCCTTCTATATGGTCATAATCGAGAATGTCCACATCGCTGGCAGCATTGAAGAAAAGGATTTTTTTGCCGGTATCTGGGTGAGTGCGAACCAGAGGATGAATCGCAACTCGTTCGCCAGGTTTAACTTTGCGACCAGCTGCATATTTCGGCTCACCATACTCATCTCGATCTTTGCTGCCATAGAAGTTAAAGTAGCGTATCTGCAAGCCAGCAATTTGTTCCTTAGTAGCATCATCTAACTCTTCGTAAGCCTGAGCCAAATTCACCCAATAGGTATCGGGGCCATTTTCAGGTACTTCTACTGCATATAAGAAGGAACCGCTAGATGGCACAGGGAGCCAGTAGTGATCGATATGAGGTAAAAGTTCCTGATAGTTCGGTCGGATATTGACTGAACTCTCTTGGGCAGCAGCATTAGCGAGAGTGAGAACTAGGGGTGGTAGATATTCTTCCGTTTCTCCTTTGCGAATATAAGCAGGCTGCTGAAGAATATCGCCAAAATAATTGGCAAAGGCTAACAATTGGTCATCAGTTAATATCTGGTTTTTGAAGATGAGGATGTGGCGATCGCGCCATGCCTGCTTTAGTTGCAGAATCACTTCTGGTTGGGCAGAACGACTGGCATCGACTCCGGTAATAACAGCACCAAGAGCTGCTTCGGTGGGTGTAATCTCAATCCGACTTGCCGTGAGTGTCACGATTCGGTCTCCTTGGATTTGTAAATATACGAGGGTGTAAGGTGCAGGGTGGAATGGCACGCTTGTAAAGCCCAAAGGCTTTTGTCATCTTGTTCTCAACTTGGAGGCATGAGAATGTATTTAAAAGAGGCTCTGCCTCTTGTCAAGAAGATCGGAGGCGGAGCCTCCCAGAATGGGTTAAGAGCCTCTAGGCTCTTAACCAGTCAGAGCAAGGGCTGTATCATTAACAAGCGTGCCATTCGGTTCAGAGTACTTTTAAATTTACTCAGTACTGCCTTGAAAAAAACTAACAGAACTCAGGTTTACGAAAGCACTGGTTGTGGTTCCTTAGATTCAGCTTTCTGCTTGAAGACAGTTGGTACTTCTGCGTTGAACACCTCACCTTGAACCACTTGGGAGCGGAAACCATCAACTCCAACTGGAACATCACCAGTAATAGTGGTGCGATATAACAGACGCTCCACATCCAAATGATCTAAATCTTGAGGAGCTAAATGCACAGTAGCGCGGTTATCCCAGAACGCAATATCACCATTGTTCCAACGGAAACGGGTGGTGTAGGCTGGCTTGGTGATTTGGTTGAAGAACAACTCAAGTAACAGTTTGCTCTCTTGTGGTGACACGTCAATAATGTGCGAGGTGAAGCCAGGGTTCACGAACAACGCACGTTCGCCAGTCTCAGGATGAACCCTGACTACTGGGTGGATTGAGACTAGTGGATTGACAGCAATGCGCTCGTCGAATTTGCCGTTGCGGGGCTGATACCCACCCCCATTAAAGCGATGTTCAGCTTTCAATGTGTCTGCTAGCGCCCGTAGAGGTGCTGACAGTCCCTCATAAGCCGCAACTAGATTGCTCCACTGAGTGTCACCACCGAAGCTGGGGACATTAACCGCGCGTAAAATTGACCCTGCTGGTGGATTAATAGCTGCGGTTACGTCTGTGTGCCAAGGGCCACCAGTGCGAAAACCGTACTGCTTCTCATAGAGCTTACGATCTACGGGTTTGATCTGTGGGAATCCTGGGACTGGTTCAGGCTCTCCGAGTGGATGCGCGAAAGTTACTTCACCGAAACGAGATGTAAACTCAACCTGGGCAGCATGATCGATATTCTGACCACGAAAGAACACAACTTTCCATTTCAATAACGCTTTACGGATTTCTTGAACTTGCTCGTCAGAAAGAGGACGGGAAAGGTCTACGCTACCGATTTCGGCACCGATGAAACCAGCAACTTGTTTAACTTCTATATGTTTGTAGCCCATGTAGATTCTCCAGAGTTTGATCTGTAGGGTGGTGTTCACACTCACCTGTTTTCTTTGGAATTTTGCCAATATTCCGATCGCAACATTCCTGTGCTGGGAGTAGAACTGAAAATATTATACATTATTCCGATAGATTTACCGTAGTATGCAATGCTATTTAACAATTTCCTGTGTTTTTGCAGCTAGATTCGGAATTGAGACACTGATACCCTTCTCTACGAGAAGCTCTTGCTAGCTTGCTTAAGAGGAGGGGTACGGCATGGTTCGACTCCGCTCACCAGCCGCTCAGTGACCATCGTATACATCGCTGGGATTCTCACGAGCAATTACTTCTATTTATCGTTTTGAAAAAAAAGAATATTTGCTTCTATCGGCGGTAAACCTTAATTTTAAAGTATCAAGCCAAACAGATACTGAATTAACTAAACAGGTGTAGCATGAGTACAAGCAAAAAAATATTGTCAAATAGCGTTGATGTACAAGCACTTCAAAACACTCAACTTGCACAGAAAGCTCCAGAGGCATCGATAGAGCAATTAACGCGTGGACAACAGCTTGCTGATAAATTAGCAAACCATGTAGGCTCTTGGAAATTCCTGATTTGCCAAAGTACCATCTTGGCGGGATGGGTGGGAATGAACTTGACACCAGGAGTTCCCCACTGGGATAATTCACCGTTCATCATGCTCAACTTAGTGTTTTCATTTGCTTCAGCCTACACAGCGCCAATTGTATTGATGAGTCAGAATCGCCAGTCTGACACTGACCGCAGAAGTGCCGAAATCGACCACCAAGTGAATCTTAAAGCCAGTCAAAATATTGAACTATTACATCAGAAATTGGATGAATTACACTCTCAAAGGCTTAACGAACTAACTCAAATTATCAAAGAGCAGCAACAAATTATTAATGAGATGAAAGTAACTTTAGTATATAGTCCGACAGAAAAGAAAGAAGCTAAAGTGGCTCTATTACCAGGCTTGCATATTCAAACTAATAGCAAATTTCCTAAACAACCTTCTAACAATAAATCTTTTACAGTTGCTCAAGCAGTTGGAGACAATAACAAAGTTGTTGAAAAACTGATTTGTCACTAAAAATCAGCCATAAATGCTTTTTTTATTAGCAGATAAGAGACTGCATTTTACTAGGTACTAAACTTATTGCATAAGTAGGGAAAAGGGTAAGGGGGAAGGTAAAGGTTTTGTATTGTCCCCTTCCCCAATAAAGATGAGTCCCTTTTTCCAACTCTTGCAAAAGTGTTTTTTGCAAGAGGTTTACTGAAGAACCACTTTCTCTTCATGATAGTCAATTTAGTTAAACTCAAGCTCTTTAAATAGTAATTTTTGCTTCGATATTTATCTAAGATTGTAGACCATAAGCTTTTTTCTAATATGGCTTATAGTCTACATTCATAATCATGTAGGTTGTAAAAATTTTGAGAATTTCAAGCTATTTATTTTGAAGATTTCTGAGCTTGAATTTGATCAAAAATAGCACCTTCATTAAAAAATTTCTGTTGAATATTGTTCCATCCTCCTAAATCTTCAGCTTTGAACAAAGTTTTAACTTTAGGAAAATTGTTACCCAATTCTTTTGCAATCGTATTATTCACAGGACGAAATCCTATTTTAGAAAATTCCCGTTGTATCTCTGGGGTATAGAGATATTGAACAAATGCTTCTGCAACTTTCCGAGTCCCGTGTTGCTCGACGTTCTTATCTACCACAGCAATAGGATTATCAATAGATATATTCACATCAGGGACAACATATGAGAACTTTTCGCCTTTTTGTTTTGATAAAATCATTTCATTTTCATAGTTGAGTAAAGCATCCCCTTGACCTTGTTTAAAGAACAATTCGCTGGCATTACGAGCAGTCTTGGGCAGCACAGGTACATTTTTATAAACTTTGGAAGTAAAATCTAATGCTTGCTTCTCATTCTGACCAGTTTTTGTTATGTAACCCCATAAACTTAAGAAGTTCCATCGCGCACCACCAGATGTTTTCGGGTTAGCTGTGAGTACGCTCACTCCTGGTCTTGTCAAATCTGTCCATGTTTTAATATTTTTGGGATTCCCCTCGCGAGTAGCGATCGCACCTACGGATTGGGTGACAATTGCATTATTTGGGGCTTCTTTTTCCCAACCCGGTTGAATAAAACCTGTCTGAACCAGTTTGTCAACATCAAGGGCTAGTGACAGATGTATCACATCAGCCTCTAAACCATCAATCACATTTAGGGTTTGAGAACCAGACCCATCATAACTTTCAGTAAACTTCAGATTTTGGTTATGCTCTTTTTTCCATTTTTCTACAAATTGGGGAATAATTTGCTCGTATGCAGCCTTTGTCACTGAGTAAGAAACAAACGTTAGGTTTAGATCGCGCTCTGAAGTGGCGATTCTATTACCAGTGTTATCAACATTAGCTCCAGAGCAAGCACTCATCACTATACTTAAGCTTACTCCCGCCAAAAATAGGGATATAAACCCCCAGTTTCTTATAGCTTGCCAAGCTTTAACAGTACGAGTGTGAACTTGTTTCCTGATATAGTTTAACTTCCAAGTATGCTGCCGCTTGTTTCTCAAAATTTCCCTCCTCTATTAAATTCGGTAAGCCGAGAGATTTACTGTAGTTTAGAGGTATTATAAGATAGTTGCGATTCATTGCATAACCTTTGGTTAACCTCAATTTAAACAAGTTGTATATGTAGAACACCGAAAGCACTTCGCCTGCCGGATCGTTGAGGCTCAAATGGTATCAAGTTAAGCTCAAACAAGCAACTAGTAGTTCGCGAAGGAAACGCAAGCGGGGTAAAGGGAAAGGGGTAAAGGGGAAAGGGAAAATAACAAACCTTTCCCCCTTTCCCCCGCGCCTTATCCCCAGAGGGGGCCCCACCTTCACTTTTTCCCGACTTTTGCCAAGAAGTCTAATGACCATGAAAATTGCAAATCCCTCAAAGCGTGGGCTAGAGAGGGATTTTTGATTATTGGGTATTGGGTGTTAGGGATTGGGTTGCTAGTTTAAATTATTTGCTTTCTCAACTGCTTCCTTTAACTTTTCAAAGGTAATACTACCGTCTTTGTCTGCATAATTTACTAGCAATTCCTGGGGACTAGTGGTATTTGTTTCTGATGAAATGATTGCACTTAAGCCAGGACTTAAAAAAAGATCGTTAATGAATACTTTACCATCTCCATCGGTATCTAAGGAATTAAAAAGGGATTGAAGCTCTTGCTCGGTCATGATAAGTTTCTATCTGAACTAGTTTTTCAACTTAATATCTCATTAATCTTTGATTAATATCTCAAAATTAAAAAAACTTGTATCTTTAGACGTAGAAACGGCGATCGCTGGGGCTTAGATCGGTTGTACGCTGTGGGTTACAGGGTTTACAGTCTGACAACGAAAATAAATCGACATGGATGCGCCTTCTTTCTAACGTAGTCAGATATTTCCCTCGACGACTGCCCGAATTCAATATAGGAATTTAGCAAACTTGCTTTTATTAAACACAAAAGCGATCGCTTTGCCAACGCCTGCCGTAGGATGCTCGAAGGGCTGTAGGGCGAACGTAACAGTTGAACTGATACAAAGCGTAGACGCTGCATCAGTGAGGAGTCGCAGTCTTCTTCCAAGGGGAGACAGTTAATAAGGGCGGGTTTCCCGACTTGAGACGACTGTCGTAGGCTCTGCGGACTTGTACTCCTACGCGGTAATAGTTACATTAAAGAAAAAGTTACAAATCACTAATCAACCTCGCCTTACGGAGAAAGAATTGCAGCACAGTTTCTTCACGGGAAATAATATCAACCCTACCCTCCATACCCAATTGAATATGACACTGGTTTTTCCCTTTACCTAAAACCAGAGTTTTCGGTTCAATTGTGACTTCATAAAAAGCACCGGGCGCAGTAGCTTTTGGGCTAGTAGTCCCATTCATCGATGTATTTGTGCCATTCTTTTGAGGAGCGATCGCATCTGGAGAAATGGTCTGCACTTGACCATTCAGAGTACCATAATCTGGGTAAGGACAAGCGCTGACCCGCATTTGGACTTTTTGACCAATTTTTAACTTACTTTGCTCATCAGATGCCACCGCAGCCTTCAAAACTTGAGGTGCATCAGTAGGGACAATTTGCAATATTTCCTCGCCAGCCCGCACAGTTTGACCTGGGTTTCGCAGATTGAGTTGAGAAATGATACCATCGGCGGTAGCTGCGATCGCGGTTTGAGCTAAATCTATTTCTGCTTGCTTGAGTTCGCTAGTATCATGCTCTAACTGCTTTTCAATTTCAATCCGTTGGTTAACTAGGGTTTGGCGTTCTTTTTCTAATGTTGCTTTGTTGCTTTCCCCTCCGGCTTTTTCTTGAGCGATTCGCTCAATAGCAACAGTTACTGCTGCATTACTTGGATTTACGGCAACTTGGGCGCGTTGTTTTCTGGCAATCACAGCAGATACCGCTTGTTGTAACCGTTCAATTGTCTGTTTTTGCGCCTCCACTGCTGCAAGTTGTGCCTTTACCGCTTGCTCTTGCTGTCTGGCAGATAATTGTGCTTCTTCCAATTGATCTTGAGATAGCGCCCCTTGGTTGGCTACACTCTCATATCGCTTCTGTTTTGATTGCGCTACACCCAAAGCAGCTTCAGCAGCATGGAGATTTGCTTGTGTTGTTTTTAACTGTGCTTCCCCAGCCAGCAATTCTTTTTCAGCAATTTTGACGTTGGCATCAGCTTCTTGGAGTTCGGAAACAGTTGTCAGATTTTTATCTTGATATTCCCGACGGCGGCCGCTCAATTCGGCTTGAGCGCCAATAATAATCCGGTTAAGGCGGTCAGTTTCGGCTCGAATCTGGCTATTAAGGGAATTAATCTGGGCATTAATTTGCACTAGTTGTAACTTAGATTGTTGAATACTAGTTTGCAATTGGCTTTTTTTAGTTTGCAGACGCGAGTCATCAATAGTTGCGATCGCATCTCCTTTTTTGATAAGTTGATTTTCTTTGACATAAATGTGCATAATCTGACCTTCAGTCGCCGCTTGCACAATTCGCAATTCACCTGCCGGACGCACAACCGCCTGTGCTTGGACTGTAACCTTATACTTACAAATTGCAGCAAGTGGCACAGCTAATCCGAGAACGCAGAGAATAAACATGCCGCCCCATGTTGTCCAACGAGTAATTGGTGGGAGAAATTCGTTTGTTTGAATTGGGGGGAGAAAATTTGTATTGCTAACCATGATCTCTTACAAATGACGAATTACGAATTACGAATTACGAATTACGAATTATCTTAATTAATAGTGGCAGTCTTGCCGTTATGATGAGCCGGGGAAGATATCAGTGCCAACCCATTATGAGAGGAAAAAATATCATCTAAGAAATCTAAATGTTCGCCAGGTAAAGAGCGCAATTCTTCTGGTGTCCCTTGGATTTTTAAGCGTCCTTGCTCTAAAAATACAATTAAATCTGCTCTCTGTATTACCTTGGGACGGTGACTAATTAAAATAGTCGTTTGATTGTGACGATGGGATAGAAGTCTATCTAGTACTTGTCTTTCGCTTACTGGGTCGAGTGCGCCCGTGGATTCATCTAAAATTAAGACTGGTGGCTGAGTAACTATGGCTCTGGCTATGGCTAATCTTTGGCGTTGTCCACCAGAAAGATTAGCCCCAAATTCTCCTAAAACAGTTTGATATTTATCAGGTAGTTTGCTAATAAATTCATCTGCACCTGCAATTTGACAAGCTTTGACAATTTCTTCAAAACTAATATGGGGATAGCTAAAGTTGAAGTTATCAATAATCGAACGACTCCAAAAGTGGGGTTCTTGAGGAACTAATACTACTTGTTGACGCAAACATTCTAAGGATAAATCTTGCTGATTATAAAAACCATAACGAATATTCCCAGACTCTACTTTATATAAGCCAGTCAGCAATTTTGCCAGGGTACTTTTACCACAGCCAGATTTGCCAATTAAAGCAATAACTTTACCGCCAGGAATAGTTAAGGAAAAATCTTGTAGAAGGTCAACTCTACCTGCGTGATGAAAGTTCAGTTCAGTGCAAGTTATATCTGCATTGCCAGGAATTTGTGCCCAAGGCTTTTTAAAATCATTCTCTGATTCTGGGGTAGCGTCAATCACTTCTGTCATCCGTTGCAGGACTATCTGGGCTGTGATAAACTCATCTACTAAGCCAATGACAGCACCTAAGAAGCCAAGAAAATTGCCACTCATGCCGTTATATGCCATTAATTGACCGATTGTTAAGGTGCGATTAATGACTAAATAGCTACCCATCCAAAGGATGCCAATACTGATGAAGGTAGAAAGAATACCAGTAACTGTACTGCTATACAGTCCCAGTTTCATCATACTCCAGCCCAAGTTGGCCAGGCGACCATAATTCCCTTGATATTCTGACCAAGCTTGGGGAGTAGCTTGGGTAGTTTTTAATACTTGGATGCCGCGAAATGTTTCTACCAAAAAGCCTTGGTTTTCTGTACCAGAAATAATTAGATTCCGGGTTTTCTGGCGCATCGCGGGTAAGAAAAGCAGGTTAACACCCGTGACAACTATAAATGCAACTATGGAAGCTAAAGTTAGTTCCCAACTGTAAAAGAGCATAAAACCCAAGGAAATTACAGCAATAAAGAATTGACTGGGTAATCCGAGAACAATTTGGGAAACTAAGTTATTGATGGCTTTGACATCGGCAATGCGACTGACAACTTCTCCACTGCGTCGTCCTTCAAAGTAAGATAGGGGTAAATGTAAGAGTTTGCGTCCGTATTCTAGAATTAACCCTAATTGCAATCTTTGACCGAAATGACCGATAAGGTGAGATTGGACTAAACTAATGGCGCTTCTAATTAAGTTCATGGCGATAACACCAATTGCCACAGTAGTTAGTAGTTGGGTATCACCTCGTACTAAGACATCATCGGTGAGGAGTTGCATCATAAAAGGAGATGCCAAAGAAAGTAGTCCAATAGCGATGTTAATAGCGATCGCTTGAGCGAGAATAGAACGATAAGGCCAAACCCGTTGCAGATATCTTCCCAAACCGCCAATTTTATCTGATTCTTGTTGATAAAAACGACTGTCATCTGGAGTCAGCAGTAACATGACGCCATTACCCCAACCCGCCATTAACTCTTGACGGGTAAGATGACGAATACCAACCCCAGGGTCAGCGATGACGTATTTTTTGCCTTTTTGCCCGTATAATACGACCCAGTGGTAGCCTTTCCAGTGGATAATTGCTGGTAAGGGAGCTTGATGTAATTGGTCGATTAGTTGGGGACTAGCTTTAACTTGACGGGCGTTGAATCCTAGTACTTCTGCACCCCGCTTCAATCCTAGCAAGGATGTTCCTCTACAACCAGTGCCTACGGCTTCTCGAACGCGGTTGAGGGTAAATGTGCGTCCGTAGTGTTTGGCAATCGTGGCAAGACTTGCTGCACCGCAGTCTTCTTCGCTGTGTTGAAGGACTATTTGGTATTTCATTGTCAAGACGAATAGTAATGGAAAAAGAGAAGTCGGGGAGAAAACCCCGACTAGAGATGATATTTAGTTTGTCTAACCTAAATATCTAAGTACTAAGCTATTTCTGGAAAGTTCTACCAATTTGAAAAATGATTGCAATATATGGATTGCCCAAAAGCTTAGTCACTAACTCTTTTACAATCCAAAATCTAAAATCCAAAATGGTACTACTCAGGTCGGTTTGTAATCTCTTCAACTGACTGAGTAAGATACTCTGTATCTAGAACCGCCCCCACTTATAGTAGTTCTTTGTATGCCGTTTGTTGGGCCGGAGACGGAAAAACCGCCTAGAGCGTCGTCAGAGTCTGGCCAATCACTATCGAAAAAGCTGATTTCTGCATTTTCAAAAAAGTTAAATTCCCAACCTAGATTTTTCCCATCTCCTGCACTCATGCCACCTACATCGAGTCTACTGCTTATCTCGTCAACAGTGACGTTAGCATAAACATCATCCTGGCTAAAACTATCTGCACCATCTTTCAGGCAAACTATACTACTTACATAGAGGTTATATCCTCCTTCAATGATAGCCGCTTCTTCTGGTGTTAGGTTAGTGAAAAGTTGTTCTTGAGCAACAACAGCAGCGTTAGTAGAAATGATTTTTGACATGAACTTTATCCTTGATTTTAGTTTGCTAAATACACTTAAGAATTGCAGATTAGGCTACCTTGTTAATTAGATCGTACAAAGATAATTAAGTAGCTTTTAAAAAGTTGCATATTTGTGGGATGAATTTGCGGCTGTAACTATCGAAATTTTGTTCTGTATTTGACGAACTTATCCAATGATTCCGCTATTCTCCAAAGAAAGCATTTTTCTAAATGAACTTCTCTGCATATCACTCTCTACGATGTCTTTTAGTCTTTATGCACTAAGAACGGAAAAATTTTGAAAAAGCTGTTAAATCCTTATGCATGAAAAAATCGGGGCACTTGCCCCGACGTTATATTGTATTCAGCTTTTTAGCTCAGATTTTTGAGTAGTTAGCTCTTCGATCTGAATCGAGATAGGACAATCTAACCTCGGAAATTCAAATCAGTAAATCAACTTGATAATTGCAGATTAGTCTACCCGATAAAGTTCGATATCATAATATTTTCTAGAGAGTGATAGAAGAAGAGTAGTTGAAAATTTTAATTTTGAATTGCTATGATTCACATCCAGGTTTTTTCTTCCGGTGACAGTTTATTTACTTGCTGTTGAAACCAAGTTTCAAAATTTTTTTGCAGTAATCGCTGGCGCATAAAATTGTCCAACTGGGCAGTTATAAACTTTTCCACACGTAAAATGATCCATGATTCTCCAAAGGGTATGGGTGGTTGAACTATACCCACTTGCCTTGTGCAAAGTAACTGAGCAAAATTGGGAGTAATAGTACCAAGTTCTACTGGGCCGACGATACCGCCTGTATCAGCTTCTGTCCCTTGAGAATATTCACGCGCTAGTTCAGCAAATGACTGTTCCCCTTCTGTAATTCGGAAAAATAGTTCGTTGGCAGTTTCTCTATTTTCAGTCCGAATTAAAGAATAAATGACTTTATCAAAATGTTTTTTGTATTTGATAAAGTAAGATTCTAGTTGATGTCCCCAAGTTATTTGCTTGAACTTTTCAACTCTGAGCTTTCGGGTTGCGAAAAGTTCTAATTGCTCTTGAGTCAGACAATAACGCGAACACCAATCTTGGATTTTTTGCTCGCTTGTTAAATCCCAATGCTGATAAAATTGCTCTAGAGCATGAGATGTTTCTGCTTGTGTGCAGGTGATTGGTGCGATCGCAGATTCGATAATGTTCTGAGATAACAATTGCCCAATCAGGTTGTAACTAGCCAAAAATGGAATAATTTCTTTAGGTAAGACCGAGATGCAGCTATGCCTGTCGTAGACATCGCTTATTTGTTGTAAAGCTTTATTCATATTTCAAGACTATTTTGTTGAAATATTTGATAAGTGCAGCGATCGTTTTTGGAATAAAGCGGCAAAGTTCAAGTATGATTCTCTGCCGCAAGACTATTTACGTACACTTGAGAGCATTACCTTACAATGCTTTCAATTACCGCTTATCACTTCTAATGCCTAAACTTAAGCATCGGTGGTGGTAAATTGGTCAAAAGTTAAGGTGTAGGCAGTCTGTATACTACTAAATTGATTGACCTGCAAGAAGTAATTACCAGAAAGATTAGTGTTGGAAATTACTTCCGATGTAATACCACCACTAGTAGAACGTGCAACTTCCTCACCTGCATCAACAATACGATTGTTGTTATAGTCCGCAATCAGTCGGATGTCAGCATCACTTTGTAGTCCGCTTAGTGTAATGTCGACACCCTCAAATAATCCCAGAGAGAATTCGTAAGTATCTGTGGTGTTGGTATTACTTATTGTTCCAAAGCGGGTAACATCACCTGACAAGTCACCAAGTGCAAACTCTCTAGGCAAAAGATTGCTGAAACCACTTGTCGAATTGGGTGTAGTTGCAGACAAGGCTAAATTGTAACTTACATCGCCTGATGAAGTGCTAAAACGACTGACTTCGGCAAAATAAGTACCTGCGTCTGCTCGACGATTAAGGAAGTCATCTTGGTTGCTTCCCCTTCTGGAAGAATCAACTAGTTGGTCGCCTGTATCAAAGAAACCGTTACCGTTATCTTGATAAAGGCGCAAATCGGCATCATCACCAGCACTGATATTTGTCAGAGACAAATTGATGTTTTGGGTAGTGTCGATTCTGAACTCAAAGACATCAGTGGAATCTAAAACATTTAAATTAAAGTCATTGCGGGTAACAGGGGTAGCAGGTAGAACACCGATATCATCGTAGACAGTCATTTTTGACTCCTTTTGTTGTTGATGTTGGTTAATTAGGTGATGCAGAGATAATTAGGTAACTTTTAATAAGTTGCATATTTGTGGGATAAATTTGCGGTTGTAACTATCGAAATTTTGTTCTGTATTTAACGAACTTATTCAATGATTCCGCTAGTCCCCAAAGAAAGCATCTTTTTAAATGAACTTCTCTGCATATCACTCTCTACGATGACTTTTAGTTTTTATGCACTTGGATGAAAAATTTTTTGAAAAATCTGTAAAGCCCTTGCTGCATAAGGAATTAGCTTTTGTACCTCTGGCTGTATAATTGAAATCAGCTATGTTTCAAACAACGGCAAGTATTCCATGCAACCCCGACAGGGCATTATTGAAATCTTTTCTACGTTTGTGCAATTCGATGTAGACCAATTTAGTGGTTGGGCAACAGATGCCAAACTGCGACGTAGTATGAAATTTTGCCTGGAGGAGTCGTCAACTGAGAAATCAGATACCTTTTGGGCGCTTTACTGGTATAGAGTTTGGCAGACTCAATCTAGTGCTGTGGCACTTGCACATATTTCTGCTTATTTACAAGAGGTGTGCTATTGGACTGCCAGAAAATTCGCTCTTAACTTTCCCACGCAGTCGTCTGTAGCCGATTGTTTTCAGATGGCGATCGCTAATACTAACAAAATACTCAAAAATTTCAATCCTCAATACAGTTCGCATTTAAAAGCCTATGCACAATTAACTTTTGAATCGATTATCAAAGATGCAGTGCGCTTACAGCGGGAAGCAGACATTTGCTCAGACTGGGCATTATTGCACAAACTCAGCCGCAAACGACTAGTGCATTCATTACAAAATGCTGGATTTAACAAAGAAAGCATCGAGAGTTATGTTTTAGCCTGGGAATGCTTTAAGGAACTCTACACAGGTGACAATACAAAAATTCGTCAGCTTGCCAAACCAGATGCTCAGACTTGGGAGGCTATTAGCAATCTTTATAATGCAGAACGTTTGGGCCGATTGAGTTCGCCCACTGCCGCAGTCAATCAGCAAACCATAGAAACCTGGGTATTATCTGCTGCTAAAGCTGCCCGTACTTTCCTCTATCCTAAGTTTGTTTCCGCAGACGCTCCCCTCAAAGAAGATGAAGGTAATTTATTAGATATACTGCCTGTAGATTTGCAAACATCTTTACTAACGGAAATTATTGAGCAGGAAGAAGCTGTGAATATGCGATCGCAGCAAACTCAGTTAAACCAAGTTTTGCACCAAGCGATCGCTGGACTCGATGCTGAGTCTCAAAAAGTACTACAAGCTTACTACGTTCAACAACTGACTCAACAAGAAATTGCTGCCCAGCTAGAAATTAAGCAATATACTGTTTCCCGTCGCCTGAGCAGTATTAAAAAGTCATTGCTCCTGACTCTCACACAATGGAGTCAAAACACCTTGCATATTTCCCCTAAATCTGACGTAGTAGATGCCATAAACACAAGTTTAGAGGAATGGCTCAAAGTCCAATATAGCCATACCCAGATTCAATCAGCAGACAAGAAATAATTTTGTCTCTCCCCTCTCCCTAATATGGTCTTTATATGGAGCCATTCTAAAATTATTTATGTTGAATTCACCTCCCCCATTCACTATTGACTCACAGCATTTATACTTGGAAATTACTCAATTTCCAGAAGTGCAAGAACAACCATACTCAACAGCTGGTGCTTGTCAACGTGGGTGGATAAATCAAAAATGCTTGCAAGCATTTTTGCCTTGGTTCCAGGAGGAAATTGCTCCCACCGCCAGGGTTTATCCTAACAGTGCGGCATTGCCGAGTTTTTGGGAAGTAGTCAATGGCACAGCTATTAGTTTCGATCGCGATCGTCTGGTATTAATTCCCACCCTGGCAATGGATGACGATGAGTTACGCGTACCGCAAGAATGGGTAGATATACCAGAGTGGATTGCTGATTATTACATAGCAGTACAAGTTAATCCCGATGATGGCTGGATAAAGATTTTTGGTTACACAACCCATCAAATTCTGAAAACAAAAGGGGTTTACGATGCTGGCGATCGCACTTACAGCTTGGAAAGTGAAGATTTAATTCCAGATATTAATGTGCTGTGGGTTACACGCCAACTCGATCGCTCAGAAGCCTTACGTGCTGAGATTGCACCAATAGATCCTATTGGCAAAACCCAGGCAGAAAACCTTTTAGAAAGGTTGGGCGATCGCGATGTAAAATTCCCGCGTTTGGCAGTTCCATTTTCACTCTGGGGTGCGCTCTTGGCACATAGCGGTTGGCGAAAAAAGTTGTATGAACTGCGTCAGGGTTTACTCATACAGCGATCGATTCCGCAATGGTTGCAGACAGGAGTAGCCAATTTAGCTCAACAGTGGGGATGGGAAAAAAGAGAATTCGTTATGGTACCTGCCGGAATGCGGAGTGCAGAACCAGTTCTCGGTTTGTCTCGGCAAATAAAAGTTGCAGAGCAAACATACGAGTTACGCATTTTCCCAAAAAGCACTTCTGAGGATTATGTTTGGCGTTTTGAATTGCGAAGTACAACTGTTGATGGTCAAATTCCGGCTGGGTTTAAGCTCCGACTACTAACGGAAGACTTACAAGCTTTTGAAAATAATCAAGATACAGCAACAACTCCTGTAGATATGTTGTATTTGGAAGTAATTTTGGAACTAGGAGAAGGATTGGTTTGGGAAATAGAACCCACACCTGAAGACTATGAGCGAGAGATTTTGCGGTTTTAAGTTTTACCTTCAAAAATCTTCACGGTTAGCTTCTATTATTTACTCTTAAACTGAATTTTACTACACACAACAACCTAGTTAGCAACCAAGATATATATAGCAGGGTGTAAGGGCACGGCAGTGCCCATAGGTGTCAATTTAACGTGAAACCTTGTCAAGACGTGATATTGAGTTCATTCACTTATGGTTACTCACAGCGTCACCTCACCTCGGTTTTGTCTAAACCCAAAACCGTCCCTCCTCTTACCACGGCTACGGTGTACACACAAGTCAAATTACCCCCCTCAATCCCCCCGTGTATTGGGGGGAAGCCGGAAATCGAATTCCCTCTTAAAGGGGCTGGAGAATTGTCGCCCACTAACTAACCTTGCAAAGAGGAGAAGCCGGAAATCCAGTACCCTCCCCTTTACAAGGGGAGGGTTAGGGTGGGGTAAAACATATGTGCAACAAGCGTTTAAGCTGAAGTTGCCACCAATGGTCAGTGCCCTGCTCCTACGGGTGTACTCAACATCTAGGGAGAACTAGCTGTGGACAAGTTAATCATCTTAAAGTTAGGGGAGGGAAACTTTGAACAAGGGTTTACCGTGACTCTACAGATTGGCGATGAAAATGTCCGCCCGACTGTGGAAATCACAGGTGAGCTTCCCCCCAACCCGGAAATTCTCCGCGATTATCATCGTTGGCAATCTATTTATCGTAATTTAAGGCTGCCATCTCGTCCGATTGGTTTAGCTAAAGAACTTACCCAAGCCCCTAGCCTCGAATACTGCCAGCAGGTGAGTGAAGAATTCAAAGTAAGTTTTAATACTTGGCTTGCTTCCGATTCCTTTCGTTCCATCCGCGAGAAATTGTTAGAAAAACTCATGCTTGCGGATAATATTCGGATGCTTTTACAAACCAAAGACTTGCGATTACAGAAATTTCCCTGGCATCTTTGGGATTTGATAGAACGCTATCCCCAGGCGGAAATCGCCTTGAGCGCTCCTGGCTACGAACAAGTCAACCTTAACCGCATAGCAACTACATCCAACAAAGTAAAAATCTTAGCGATTTTGGGTAACAGTCAAGGTATTGATACCAAAGCAGACCAAGCGCTGCTTAATTTGTTACCCAATACAGATATCACTTTTTTAGTTGAACCACAATGCCTTGACCTGACTGACCAGCTATGGGAGCAGAATTGGCAGATTCTATTTTTCGCCGGACATAGTTCCACTCAGGAAACGAATCAAACCGGAAAAATCTATATCAATCAAACTGAAAGTCTAACAATTAGCCAGTTAAAGTATGCCTTGAAAAAGGCAGTAGAACGAGGTCTAAAACTAGCGATTTTCAATTCTTGTGATGGCTTGGGATTGGCCTGGGAGTTTGCAGATTTACATATTCCCCAAATTATCGTCATGCGAGAGCCTGTACCCGATCGCGTGGCGCAACAGTTTTTAAAGTATTTTTTAGAAGCCTTTGCGCGGGGAGGCTTGTTATATTTAGCCGTCAGGGAAGCACGAGAAAGGTTACAGGGACTAGAAAACCAATTTCCCTGTGCGACATGGTTGCCTGTCATTTTTCAAAATCCGGCTGAGATGCCGTTGAATTGGGGGGAATTGTTTAGAAATCCACCCAATCTTCCTGCATCTTTGTCTCAAACTACGCCTGTTAGAAGAACTACAAATCGGCTTGGCTTCTCATTAATATTACTGACAAGCATGGTAGTAACCGTAATATTAATCGGGATCAGGTATTTGGGCGTGCTGCAAACATTAGAGTTAAGTGCATTTGACCAACTGGTACGCTTGCGCCCTCCTGAAAAACCAGACTCACGCCTACTGATTGTCACTGTGACTGAAGAAGATGTCCAGGCGCAAAAACCGGAAAAACCTCAAGGTTCGTTGTCAGACAAATCACTTGCCAAACTGTTAGAAAAATTAGAGGCATATCAACCACAAGTTATTGGTTTGGATATATACCGAGATTATCCAGTGGATAAGGATTATCCAGCATTGGCAAAAAGGATGCGAAAAAGCGATCGCTTTGTCGGGGTGTGTCAACTCAGCGATTCTCAAGCCAGAAAACCAGGTGTAAAACCACCCCCGGAAGTTTCTTCACATAATCTCGGTTTTAGCGATATTGCCATCGATTCAGATAATGTCGTGCGTCGCCAGTTGTTAGCGTTAACTCCTGCGCCCTCATCTCCTTGTACTGCGCCCTATGCCTTGAACGTTCAACTGGCGCTGCGTTACCTGTATACGAAAGGAATTCGGTTGCAATTTACCCCTGATGGCGCATGGCAATTAGGGAAGGTGACATTTAAACCAATAGAAGCTCATACCGGAGGTTATCAAGGAGTTGATGCTTTTGGACACCAAATTTTATTAAATTATCGTTCTTCTCCTTCACCAGAAGCGATACCTTCGGCAGGCTTCGCCAACGCACCAAGTATGACCTTACAACAAGTGTTAAGGGGTAAGCTAAATGCCAATGCAGTCAAAGGCAAAATAGTAATTATTGGCACAACAGCAGAAACTTTTGGTGATTACTGGTTAACTCCCTACATCACTCCTCAAGGAAAATTACAGGCAATACCAGGAGTATTTTTACAAGCCCAGATGGTCAGTCAACTGCTCAGTGCTGCTTTGGACGGAAAACCTCTGTTGTGGACTTGGCCGCTTTGGGGTGAGGTAATTTGGGTTTGGGGTTGGTCTTTTTTAGGCGGTTTATTTACTGCTTATCTGCACCGATTCATTTACTTAAGTTTGGCAGGAGGAATAGCCATTATTAGTTTATACGTTAGCTGTTTTATATTTTTAATTGTATATAGTTGTTGGGTTCCGCTAATTCCTGCTATGTTGGCTTTAGTAGTTAATAGTTTAATAGCTACAACTTACTTAAACATGAAATTTAAAAATTAATAATAATGCCAATCAAAAGAGGATGTTTGGAAAGCTATATTTGTTACCCAAAGTATCTAATACCCCCCCTAACCCCCCCTTGCAAAGGGGGGGAAATAGTCTCTTAAAGCCCTTGGAAAGGGGAGGAAATAGTTTCTTAAAGCCCTTGGAAGGGGGGGGAAATAGTTTCTTAAAGCCCCCCTTTATAAGGGGGGTTGGGGGGGTAATGTCAGAGAAAGCTTTATAAGGGGGTTGGGGGGGTAATGTCAGAATTTAATATGTTATACGACACTTTTCAAACATTCTTTAAGCATGAAAATCGCCGTTCAGCAAGCAAGTGTTAGGAGGTTTTATGAAAAGCTATTGGCAAAAAATGCAATTAATCGCGGCAGTGGGAATGACTTTGTGGGGAATTATCGGCTATTCTCCAATGATTTGGATGACACCAGTTGCGGCGGCGGCTACTCCTAAGAAATTTTCGCCTCCTCCGCCTCCTCCAGACAGGGGTGCAGCAGGCGATCGCGGAGGGGCTGCCAGTCGCGGTTGTGGTGTTGGGAATCAGTCTATAGTTGGACTTGTACCTATATACAAAGAGACAGTCAATCAAGGAAAAACAGAAGCTGTTTCTGTTACTAAAGTTTGGGGCTTGACGAATGAGGAATATCCAACTTTTTGGTTTTTTGTCCCCTATCAAAAGTCTCTAATTGATTCCATTGAATTTGTTGTCAAAGATGAGTCAGGTAAATCAAGTCAAACTCTTTACCGAACAATAGTAACAATACCAGAAACACCAGGAATTGTTAGCATTCGCTTAAACGCAAATGCTTCTCCATTGCAAGTAGACAAGATGTATCACTGGTTTTTTAAGATAAAAGTCATTTGCAATCCACAACAACCTCCAGAACGAGAGTATGTGGAAGGATGGGTGCAACGAGTCAATCCAAATCCTCAATTAGTAGATAGCTTGAAGCAAGCAACTCCTCAGCAACGGGTAAACCTTTATGCCGAGAATGGTATTTGGTTCGATGCCTTAACTACTTTAGCTGAATTACGTCTTAGCAAACCTGAAGATCCAACTCTAGCGGTGGAGTGGATGAATTTGCTTCAATCCGTAGATTTAGAGAATTTAGCTAAACAACCTTTGATAAAATGTTGCCAAGCTAATGCAAAGTAGCACAGCAGAGCAATAGACTTTTTGCAAAAGTCGTCAGGCAAATTCGGTTTGAGCGATCGCTCATGAACAGCTTTTGTCACACTCCAAAAGGGCAACCTCTAGAAACTTCAATAAATGAGTAGAATTTGTCAAAGCCAGTTACCAACTAAAACATAAGGTGCCCAGTAGCCAGGACGACTGTAATTGGGATAATCTTTTAACAACTTTATTTGGGCACGACGCAAGGCTTCAGCCTTTGTCACCTCATTTTTAACTAACTCACGATAAAATTCCCCAATTAAGATAGCAGTAGATTTATCGCTGATATGCCATAGTGAAGCCAAGGTACTACGGGCGCCAGCTTTCACGGATGCTCCTGCTAGCCCTAGCGTGGCGCGATTGTCACCAGTAGCAGTTTGGCAAGCACTTAACACGAGCATTTCCAAGGCTTCTGAGCGAGTTCGATCTCGCCGGCGCAACAAGCTATCAAATTGCGTAACATTGATCGGCCCATCGTTTGCAAGTATAAAAGTATTCTCAACATTGGAACTAAATTGACCGTGGGTTGCCAGATGTAACACATTAAATGGCACAGTATTTACCTTACTCTCTAGGTTTTTGCTGTTGAAGTCTCGATCTAGTAACTGGGTGGTAGAGGCGATCGCTTGGGAAATAGAGTCGAATTCTGATTTAATTTCTGGTAGCGGTGGAAATTGCTGTTGAAAGCCTTGTGGTGGTTGCATTAGCCCGGCAGCTAGTACATTGAGTTTTGTTTGTGTCAAGGGTTTGAGTGCGAGTAACTGGAGTCCTAAGCTGAGTGCTACAGCGTATTTTTCTACCAAATATTGCTGACCGTCATACAATATAGCCATTGGCACATTTCGCAATATGCCATCCAGTACAAATACAAGGGTTTTGACGCCACTATCTTTTAAATCTGACTCAATTTCTTTGATTAACCAGCCATAGACTTCCTGTGATAGCGCCTGCACTTCTTCATTGCGATCGGGTTCTAATAAATACTCTCTGAGTTGTTTTATAGTACCTTCTACCTCATTCTGGGGCTTATTTACTGTATAATTACGCAGTGGTTGTTTAGGAATTTTGACAATCACTTGGAGTCGATCGGGTAAAATAATTGGATAAACGATCGCGGCTGTGGGATTATCTTTATCTACCACTGTGTCAAGCAAAACAGTTTTGGCATTAATGCAAGCTTCCCGGAAAAAGTCGTCTAATTCCGCTAGTTGCAGTGCTTCAATCCTCTGTCTAGCTTTGTCTAGGATTGGTTCGCTCGGATGAGTTTGCTGAAACTGCAACAATAATTCTACGGACTCTCGATATACAGGTTCTACACTTTCTTTAAAGGAAAACTGGACATCTCGATTCACAACTACTAAGTCACTACGGAGAGTCTGCAACTCACCGATCGCAGTATCATAGCTGGCAATAGCACCCTCAATCTCTCCCTGCTGTTTTAACAAGCGCCCTAACTGCCAATGCCAACGATAAGCGATATCCGGGGCATTGATTGTTTGGGCGATGTTTAGTGCTTGTTGGGTGAGGTTCTGGGCAATTGACCATTGCTTAGTTTGTTCGTATACACTACCTAGAGTCCCAAGGGCAAAGCTTTCGGCTCGTTTATCTGCTAAATTTTCAGCTTGTTGCAAGGCTCTGGCGCAGATTTGAGCGATCGCTTCGGGTGTAGTTCCGAATTTCATCAAGCTTTGAGCTAGATTAATCTGCGCATAAATAGTTGTCACAGAAGCAGGTAGTTGTGCCAGTTGAGTTTGGATTTGCGGCAATAGTGTCTGCACGGCGGCTGTTTGTCCCGCGTTCACTAGTAAATTCAACTGATTAACTTGAGCCTGAACTTTGCTAATCGGGTGAGGAGCGATCGCAGCAGCTTGCTGATAAAACTCTATTGCACCTTTAAAATCTTGCTGTACTTGTGCCGTGTTGCCTAAACTAAATAAAGCCGCACTCACATCCTGGGGAGAATCCAATTTTTGGGCAATTGACAAACTTTGCTGTAATACTTGACGAGATTGATTCAAATCTCCTGCTAATTGCAGAGCATTCCCAAAAGACCGTAATTCTACTGCTTTACTGATTGAATTAGGTTTTGATTGTAACTCTTGCTGCAATTGAGTCAAGATCGTCAAAGCCCGACGGTAAAATCCCAAAACTTGCCATGCTTGTGCTTGATTGATGCGATCGCGGATAATGCCATTGCGATCGCCTAATTGCTTATAGCTAACTTCCGCACGTTGCCAGGTGTTGAGTGCCTGTTCAGCTTGTCCTAAGTCTAGTTGAATACTACCTTGAATATCTAGAATTGGAGCCAAAACCTGAAGATTTTGGGAATTAGAGGATTTTTCGAGCAACTTCAAGCTATCTGTAATTGCCTGTTGCGCTGGTGGCAAATTACCCAGTTTTTGATATGCCAACGCCAAATTACTTAATGCTACCGCTTGCTGCAATTCATTGCCTTGGCTGCCAAAACTTTTAACTGCTTGTTGCAAAACTTTAACCGCTTCTGCAAATTGTCCTGCCTCATACAGGACTTTACCCTGTTGCAGCAAGTCTTGTGTTTGTGCAGTCGGATTTTGGATTGAGACTCCAAGAGGTGCGATATTTTGTGTTTCTATAGTTGCAGCAACGGGAAAAGCAGTAACGCACAAAAAAGCTGTCACCACAACCAAGAGGATGAAAACAGGCAAGTTATAGTTTTTAAAGAAACGAATGAACCATCTGTTGCATCCGTTATATATCTGTTGCCACTGATTATTTTTATAACTCTTGAGTTTCATCGTAATTCCTCCCCCGATTCTTGGAGTAACGAATTATTGACTACAGGACATAGCAGAGGGAATAGAAGAACTTTGCCCAGATTGAGCCACAAGCATAATATCACCGTTACCATCAACGATCCATCCTTGAGCCTCCACAATTGGGTTGCTAGATTTG
>NZ_JAVRCL010000096.1:0-22192 GCF_034530775.1 Nostoc sp. DedSLP04
CTCTTATTCAGAAAGTAGATTATCACATTTTGGTATTAGTGGGATAGGTTCATGAGACTAAGCTGATATTTAGCAATAAATTTGGCATCAATTTAAATGCTAATACATTCTTTGAGGAATATATGACTCAACTCCACGAATTTCTACCACCTTCAGGGCGCTTGCTTTTGGGACAATATGAGCAAAAAATAGCTGGCTGCGCTTGCTTACGAAAGATTGGTGAAGATATTGGCGAAATTAAAAGAATGTATGTAAAACCAGAATTTCGTAGACAAGGAATTGGTCGGTCTTTATTAGAAGTTATCATTAATGAAGCTGCCTACATTGGTTACTCAAAGATACGTTTAGACAGTGCCCCTTTTGCAAAAGAAGCACACGCACTTTATCGTGTATTTGGCTTTCAGAATATTGAGCCATATTTGGAAAAAACCGAGATTCCTCTCGAACATCGAGCAAACTGGATTTTTATGGAATTAGTTTTAAAATAATCGATATCCGTTCTGAAACTTTGTCAGACTACACAGCAATAGCTGAGGTTAATAGACTAGCCTTTGGGCAGGAAAACGAGGCTAAACTTGTGGATAAAATTCGCCATTCTGACCGCTATATTCCAGATTTATCTCTGGTTGCAGAGGTTGAAAATGTTCTAGTCTGTCATATTTTATTCAGCTATATTGACCTGGTAAGTGAAGAAGCACTACAAGTAATTGGTTTAGCGCCTTTGGCAGTTCATCCACAGTTTCAAAGACAAGGAATTGGCAGCGCACTAATAAAAGCAGGGTTAGAAATAGCAGAAGCAAAGAAAGAAGCCATAGTAATTGTACTAGGTCATCCCCACTTCTATACTCGCTTTGGTTTTCAGCCTTCTGTTGTTTATGAAATCGAGTCTCCTTTTCCAGTACCAGAGGAATTTTTCATGGTGAAACCACTGCAAAACTATCAAAAGCAGTATAAAGGCAAGGTTGTTTATCCAAATACTTTTAGTGAAGTATATAGGACTAGTATTTGATTTTTGAAAAGATACGTAGGGTGTGTAGCTGCGAGAGTACGGCACTATCATCAAAGGTTTGGTGCGTTACGAACTGCGTTTTAACACACCCTACAATACCTAATTTTGTTCAAAAATCAAATATGATTCCTATAGTATAATACAGTTTATTTAAGTATTTCTTTTTTTCTTCTCTACGAGACGCTGCGTGTAGCTTGCTTCTTTGTAGGAGTACGCGATTGGTTATTACTCCTGACTTTTCACAGGATGTAAGAAGCGAGAATAGTTCGCAGGCACATTATTCGCAAACCCACTACTAATCTTTGTTGTATTTAGAAGTTTCTTCGATTAAATCTTTCAAACCCTGGTCTAAAGTTTTAATTGAACGATCTAATGCTTCGATTTTGGCTTTTAGAAAAATTTGTTCTACAGCATCCAGGTATGCTTGACTACCAGCTTTACCTAAATGCTTGTAACGAGAACTCTTTCCATCAGTCTTTGTTGGAAATATTGCTACACTAGCGTGTAATTTATAATACCAATATACAGACTTCCTGCCTTTAGCAAGATAGCGAACAATCCAACAGGAAGATGCAGCTACTTCTTCCGAAGCACTTGCACTTATTGCTTGGACTTCTTTCTCAAGATGCTCTTTAGCTTGAACTACGCAATTTATGCGTGCATATAAATCTTCTTGGGGCGAGGGTTTTGAGTTATTAGGCATAAAATAAAAATTCTACGGTTTGCGAATAATTTATACAAACTATTCTTGGCTTTACAAAGCTTTTAAACAATTAAAATTAAACCATTAATTTTAAAATGTAATAACCAATACAACAAAATGTAATAAATAATGCAACCAAATGTAGTAAAGAATACAACAAGCAAGTTTGGCACGAGGTTTCCAACTCTAACTAACCTCTTCACCAAACTTGTATCCTAATTATACTATTTTTTATATATTCTAAGTATTCTCCTAGCCACACTATTGCGCCTATTGTCCAATCAATAGTGAATTAACATTATTTTTGCTTTGGAGGTGTATTTTCAAGCAGCAGATACATCTGTAATTTATTTTACATTCAGGATGCAGCAATTTGTAGTTTAGTTCAATACAAATAAGTCATTCTTAATAGTTGATCGCTATAAATAAGTCATTCTTAATAGTTGTGCGGCAATCAAAGTCAAAAAACCTATTATCAAAGATATCTCTCACCCACCAAGCGATCGCTTTTTGCTTTGTAGCCCGATTTCAGAATTTGATAATACTCTTCTATCTGCCAACGATATGTATACCAACGGAGAATAGACAAATACTTTTTTGTATGATATAAGACTCGTTTATTAATACCTGAAATCAGAAAATCATTTTATCTATTTACGGTTCGCGAATGATATTCGCGAACCAATACTATTCTTAAAATTGCTTGAAAAGCGACTAAATATTATCCGCAGAAGTAGTAATGCTTCCATTGCAACTTCTTAATGATTTCTCTAATATCATATTGATAAACTTCTTGCAAATGTGAGCTAAAACGTCTCTATGACTAGGATACAGAGGATCTGAAAGTATCTAAAACTAGTCACAGCAAAATACTTTTCAAACAACCTCTAAAGACAAAATGAGGTAAATAGCTTGACAGGGCGAGCTTTTTTATGGATGATATGCAAAAAAATTATGTAAAACTACTATTTATTAATTTCTAATAGTGCTATTCTTTTTTTTGGCGCGAAAAAGCAATCGGTAGATTGTCCTCAGACAATAATCCTAAATAGGAAGTTAATCAAAAGTAAACAGGAAGTTAACAAGGGTAAAGTATGCTTAAAATTCGTGATTTAGACTGCCAGCAGAGTTATTTAAAATCTCTAAATGATGAGGAAGTCAAAAACTTAGTTGGAGGCGCTGGTACTACGATTTTGCTATTGACAAGTGGAACGATAGCTGTTTACGACGACACAGGAGCTAAGATAGACGCTAGTACTATTAGTTCTGCTGCAATAACAGCAGACGCTTTCGGTAAAAAAACAGTAACGGGTGGAACTTTAATTCAAGCAACAGTAAGACCAATCAAGAAAAAATAACACGACGTTAGCCTCAAATAGCTTTTTTCAAGTTTCGCAATAGAATTTAACCGAAGTACTCTGAGCATTAGAGTATGTTTGCAAATTCAAACATACTCTAAACTCGACAATTAAAAACCCGGTTTTCTTTATCCAGCAAAACCCCTGGCTTTTTGGCAAATACTTTTTCAACATCACAGATTACCGATGAAGTTAAAAAAGTAAAACTACTTTTGCACAAAGATTTCAGGGATAATATTCGCTTTGCTAAAAAATGGATAAAGTCGAGCTAACTCTATAAGTCAAATAAAATAACAATTCGCTTGTTTGGCACTTTGGCTTTAAGCACTTTTAGTTGAATAAGAATTCAGAAGTCATAATCAATTCATTTGGGGTTCAGATCCGCAACTAATTGTTGGCGTAGTGTCCCGTAGGGAAGACTACTAAATCTACAATTTTGTGGGAGTCTTAAACCCGCTTATTCAGATGTTCGCGGATTCGCTCTAAGCATATTCTTGCAAAAAAGCAAGCTACGCCTAGCGTCTCTAAGAGTTGCTATATCGTAAGCTTTACGCTGCGCTATCCGCTTTTTCGGTCAGAATACCCTTCTTGTATTCTGACCGGAGGCGGAGCGTCTCCGGCTCCGCTCCTGACTCCTGAATTATGTTTCGATAAATCATGATGCAGAAAGAGCTGGTGTTCAAGATAATTCCTTTAAAAGTGAATTATCAATCCAGTTCTAATTTGCATATTAATTATTCTAATAATTAAAAACTAAAACAACAATTTAGGTGGCGTTATACTCCATCTAAATTGTTGTTTTTTAGTAAAAATATCCAAGATAAATTTACAAAACTTAAGCAAAAAAGTATTGCAAAATTTTCTAAATTGTTTATAGTTATTTTGTTGAACAAATGCAGTTCAAATTTCAATTAATCTCTTTTGAATAGATAGAATCTATGGCTACGATAAAAATATCTGAATTGCAGCCAGAAAGCCAATTCGAGAAACTTTCTGATGCCGATTTACGGTTAGTTAATGGAGGAAACAGTGAGTTCCAATTTGTTTTAGTTGGAACTGCTGCTACCACAGGCATTAATATAGGGCCGGGAAGGATTACCAACGGTACTGACTCATTTTTTCAATTAAATGGAGGGGTCGGATCGCCACGTATCACCGCTTCTCTTTCGTCTGGTGCTTTCTCAAATTCTTCCCCTAATTAAAAATTATCAGGGAAAATTTTAGAGCGATAGCAAATAAGATACGTCAACGTACTACCAAGAAAACTCAAAGGGGAAATCATGGCTAATATCAAAATCGCTGAATTACAATCTAGCTTGCTTGAAAAAGTATCAGCTACAGATTTGGAGACTGTTCATGGTGGAGTTACACCACCTCCGACACCTGCACCTGGTATTCAAGTTACTGGATCAACTTCAGGAGTCGGCTTAGGTTTTGCTAATGGTGGAAGAACGTTTACCGCTACACAGAGTGATAGCTTCCTTGATGGTACACTAGGGGCTTTCGTTGTAAGGTTTGGAACACTAAGCCGGGGTGAGACTGCACCCAATTAAACAACTTAATGCTTTGGACATTACCTAAAGCTACATATTTAGGGCTGGAGTTAAAGTTTTACTCTAGCCCTTCATTTTTTAACGTCGTGCTTGTAATGTCGCTAATAGTGCGATGCTAGTATATGTTCATTTCAGTCAAGGCTTTGAAATTTTATTTAACGTAAATTTGACGGATCTAAAAAACCCCGCTTCCATTCCTTTCCCCCACTCTTCAAGAGGCTTTGAAACCATGATTTTCTCATTGTCAACGAAGAATATTTCTGCTCCTCTCTGCGTCGGAGAGGGGTTGGGGAGAGGTTCATCGAACTGACGTTTATTTAGATGTGTTTGCCCTAGTCTGATTTATATCTTGTGTAATTTTCACCTTGACCTGAAAAAACACGCTTTTAAACGAAAAGCTTAGGGTTTGAGGTTAAATCAATTGTATTTAATCTTATTTTTTGATGCTAATTCAACATGGGAATTAATTTCTTACAGAGTTATTTAAAAATCCAAAACTAATTATTTCTTTACACTATTTCAAATAGAGTGATGATAAAGTATAAAACATTGCTTTCCTCAAAAGATAATAATTAGCTCATACCTGATTTATTAAATGCTTCAGTTAATTAGCTGAACCTCACAAGAATATATAGAAGTTAACTTTGTAATCTAAACTTTCGTTCTCTAAAAATACTAGGAATTAAATTATGGGGGCTATCTTATATCCACTCTATACGGTAGCTAATTTGCTCTTAGCTACATGGAGCATAAGTTTATGGCAACACTCACACCATGCCAACATATTGTTGCTACTATTAGTGGTAGCTGGAATGACCTATGACAATCTGATTATTTCGCTAGGTCGTTTAATTAATGAAGGTAGTTTCCTAAAATTCCTTAATCGTCTGCGCTTCTTATTACATGATTTATTGATTCCATTGTTGGTGGTAGTAGCTATTAGACTAGCTAGTGCTGCTGGTGTATTCTGGGCAAGTAAACCGATTTTATTCTCTGGTTGCTGGACAATTACATTTGGTTTGATTGGATTGGGATTGTTTAGTAATCTTAAGCACTTGGAACTAGCACCAATAACTTTTGCTGGCAGTCTGCGATATAAACCTAAAAAAAGTCAAGCTCCAATTTTGACAATTTTAATTGCTTTGTTAGTTGGTGTGGCAGGATTCTACATTTGGCGTGAAATTCAATGGCCTTGGATGTTTGTGGGAACAGTGGTAATGTTGTTTGGCAATGCTTTACCGACAAAGTTTTTTGGTTCTCTAGTTGGTTCAGCAGTTGATTTTGTATTTATCTTAGCTCTGGTGACAACACATATCGTGTTGTCTTAGTTAGGGATAATTTCGCGCCTCTATGGGTATAAACTTTAGTTTAAAGCTTGTGGCAAGATGGGAATTCATTTCTAGAAGACGCTTTCATCGGTATAGTACAACGATCGCAAAACTAGAATTTTTTGATATTTTTTATATTTATGAAACGGATTTTTGCTCAGTTTAGCAAAGAACTAGTACAGTTTCAGCGCGATCGCCTGACATTAGCGTTAGCATTTATACTGCCATTTATAACGTTACTCATTTTTGGGTTTGCAATCCGGTTAGAAAGTAAAAATATTCCCTTAATCGTGCAAGATTTTAACCGCACAAACCTTAGCAATGGCTATATTGAGCGACTATACGCCACCAATCAGTTTATGCCCACCCAATGGTCGGGAAACGATCCGGTGCAGGATGCCATCGACCGTGGCATTGCTAAGGCAGCAGTCATTATCCCTCCTCAATTCAGCCGAGATGTGCAAGCTGGTAAAAATACTACGCTGCAAGTACTGATTGATGGTACAGATGTCAATAATGCTCGTGTCATAAAAAATAGCATTCAGAGAGTGACGAATTTTTTTATGCAGCAGCAAGGACTGATAACATCTAATAACAGCGTCACACCTCGAATTCGTTTATGGTTTAACCCCGGTCGGTTAGAGTCTCTGTATATTGTACCGGGAGTCTACGCTGTGGTTTTATGGATTTTTCCGTCTTTATTGACAGCGATCTCAATGGTGAGAGAAAAGGAGAAAGGCACCATCTTACAACTTTACGTTTCTAGTATAAGTGCAACTGAACTGTTACTTGGTAAAGGACTGGCTTACCTGCTGATAGCTATCCTTCAAGCATTCGTAGTCATGAGTCTAGGTTCGCTAATCTTCCAGGTTAGCTTAGTAGGCGATTTTATCACCTTGTTAATAGGAACTGTCCTTTTTCTTACAGACAGTGTTTTATTTGGTTTGCTATTTGGAGTACGAAGCAGTAACCAAAATGCTGCTGTACAAAGTGTCTCTGTGATCGGTTTTGTTACCTCTCTATTACTATCTGGTTTTATTTATCCTATTAGCAACATTCCTTTTCCCCTGTCACTTATGCCTAACATAATTCCCGCCCGCTATTTTATAGATATCACTCGTGATTCATTTGTTAGAGGTAGTGGATGGGCAGGAGTTTGGTTTGATCTAGTGGTACTAATTGTTTTTGGATTGGTGTTTTTTAATATAACGCGTCGTGCTTTAGGTAAGATGCAATTACCTTATTAAACTGTATTATTCTCAGATGTTGCAGCTACTAATCAATATGTTTTTTCCACGACTATTTAATAGTTCGTTTTGGGCATTACTTCGCAAAGAAATCAATCAAATCTTGCGAGATAAGCAGTTAATTATTCTGCTGATTGTACCACCAACGATGCAATTATTACTTTATGGATTTGCACTTAATCCCGATGTACATAATTTGAAATTGGGTGTCATTGATTATGCGAATGTAAGTGCTAGTCGCGAACTTGTTCATGCAATGACCTCTAATAGTATTTTTAGCATCGAATCTGTACCAACAAGTGAGAAAGATTTGAGCCGTCAAGTAGAAGAAGGTAAACTCAATCTAGGGGTGATTATTCCACCAGAATTTCCTAGAAAGCTAGCAACAAAAGAAGCTGAGATTCAAGTATTCATTGATGGAGTGGATGCAAACGCAGCAGGCATTGCCAGTGGCTACATGACTCAGATTATTCAAAATTATAATCGTAACTTTGGGCAAACCCAACTGAATTTTCCGATATCATTCCAAGTGGTGTTTTTGTATAATCCAGGACTAATAAGTAGCTGGTATTTTGTGCCGGGAGTTATGGGTTTAGTGTTAACGCTTGTTGGAACACTAGTTTCATCAGTCGTTGTTGTACGAGAGAAAGATAGCGGAACTTTGGAGCAATTACTTATGACACCAGCCGCAAACTGGGAAATTTTGCTTTCCAAAATTTTGCCTTTAGCGTTTTTGCTCATGGGAGATATTCTGCTAGCTTTGACTTTAGGACAACTGGTCTTTGGTTTACCGTTGCGTGGAAATTTTCTACTATTTTTTGGGCTGTCAATTATCTATCTGCTGGTTGGGATCAGTATAGGTATTATGTTGGCGATGTTTTCCAGTTCGCAACAACAGGTGGTATTGATGTCATTTTTCGTCAATATGCCGATATTGCAGACTTCTGGGGTGCTTGCCCCTATTGAAGCCATGCCTCCCTTTTTTCAAGTCTTATCTCTACTAAATCCCTTACGTCATTACATTGCGATTGTTCGAGGAATTTTACTTAAAGGGGTTGGTTTAAATGTGTTATGGATGCATATTCTGGCATTGCTTAGTATTGCTATTGTGTTATTAACTATTAGTCTTAGTAAGTTTCGCAATCAATTAAGTTAGAAAATGTCTGATACTAAGTCTTTTTGGGGATGGCAATTTATCGCGTCTTTGTGTAATATTGCAACAGTCAAGGTGGTTAGGACGTCAACAGACGATAAAACTTAGACACAAAAAGGCTTTTCACCCAGTCCCCAGTCCCCAGTCCCTTGCTATAAATTAGATTTTTCAAACAGCCTCTGAGTTAAGAGCGTTTAAAATTACTGGTGCTGAAACTACACCCTTTGCCTCTAACGCAGCCGCAACCCGTAAAATTAACGCTTCATTATATGGTGCTGCAATCAATTGCACACCTAAAGGTAATGTATTTTGGCACTGAATTGGTACTGATAAAACGGGTAAACCAATAAAAGATAATGGTTGAGTAAATAGCCCTAAATGAGGACGGACAAGAATTTCTTCGCCATCCAAAATTATGGTTTGTTGACCAATTAATGGTGCAGAAATTGGTGTAGTTGGGGCAAGAATTACATCGACATTTTGAAAAACTTCTCGAACGCGATCGCGATACCATCTTCTAAACCGTTGTGCTTTAAGATACCAGCTACTAGGAATTAACGCCCCAGCCAAAAAGCGATCGCGTGTAGCGAAATCAAAATCTTCAGGATGCAATCGCAATTTTTCCAAACGCAGATTTGCACCCTCGCTAGCTGTAATTACAAAAGCTGCTGCACGGGCGCGGTGTGCTTCTGGTATGATTACGTATTTAGTAACTTCTATTGCATCAGCTACTTTTTGCACTGCTGCTAAAGCTGCCGGTTCTGCACCTTTGGTAAAATAATCAGCTGCGATCGCAATTCTGATATCAGAAATATCTTGTTTGAGTTGCGGTAAACATAATTCAGGTAGACGCTTTGTACAAATGGGATCGCGATCGTCTTTTCCCTGAAGCACATCAAACACCGTAGCGATATCCTGCACCGAACGCGCAAAAGGGCCAATGTGGTCAAAACTGCTAGAAAATAAAGCTACCCCAGCACGAGATAATCTTCCATAAGTTGGCTTGAAACCAAAAACGCCACACAACGCCGCCGGAACGCGAATTGAACCATTAGTATCAGAACCCAATGTCAGCGGTACTAACCCCGCCGCAACCGCCGCCGCCGAACCACCCGATGAACCACCAGCAACTCGCTGTAAATCATGGGGGTTGTGAGTAGCACCGTAATGGGAGTTTTCTGTTACAAACCCATAAGCATACTCATCCATATTCAAAGCACCAAGCAAAACAGCACCCGCTTGCTTCAACTTTGCTACTGCGGTTGCATCTTGAGTAGCTTCTGGGTTTACTGCATTGATTTTCGATCCTGCTAGAGTCGTAAAACCAGCGATATCGAAGAGATTTTTCACCGCAAAAGGCACACCAGCAAGCACTCCAGGATGATTACCTTGGGCAATTTCCCTGTCAATCAGTGCTGCATCTGTTAAAGCTGTCTCAGCAGTTATAGTGGTAAAACAGTTGAATAGATGATTGTGCGTTGCTATTCGTGCTAACGCAGCTTTCGTAACCTCCACAGCGCTAGTTTTACCTTCGCGTACAGCAGTTGATATTGTTATGGCATCGGCTGAATCAAAATTCATGCTGAAATATTAAGAGATAGCGCGTTTAGCTTTTTGAGTAATAGCACTCAGCAATAGTTTTTGCTTCATTAAAACATCAACATAGCTATTCTTGAAGCAATTATGGTTCAAAAACTGGTGCAACTTCAATTTCCTCTGGTAAAGGGAAAGAATTTACCAGATTAGCGATCGCCCTAATTCTCTCAAAATTTGCCACCACACCATCTCGATACTCATCTTTTAACTGCAAATCCAACAAAAACCCCATTTGATCTACATATTCACTCACATCAAACTCTTCTCTTCTCATCTTTTTTCCTTTGCGGTAGCCTGCGGCAAGCCAAAGCGTTTACGTTATCTTAAACTTATAATTTCTGGCGACAACAGCGATACCCAGATAGTGACATACAATTTTGTCGGGAATGCAACGTCATTAATTTGGATTAATTTGGTTTTCCATAGTAGATTCCTTTACCGTCGGTGCCAATGAAGACTAGCCCAAATTGCTGTCTGCTAGCTTCCATCACGTTCGGGACATTGCCGATGGGATATAGAGGATTAGAGATGTTTGTCCATGTTTGCCCTCTATCCAAAGAACGGAAAATTCCTTTTCCCATACCAATGATTTTGCCATATAAATATAGTGCTGGAATTGTACTTCCTGTTTGTGGTTTGCCAAAGGCAAATAAATAAGCTTTCTCCACACCAGCTATTTTGTCAAACTTCGTACCACCGTTTGTTGAATGATAAAGCCCATTTGAATTGAGACTTATCCAAACTTCGTTACTCACCCCCGGAACTGTTTTGAGCATAGACCAATCTTCGCTAGGAAGTGTTGAGTTGACAATACTGAAGTATGCAGCTCCATCCTTACTGCGGTAGACTTTGCCATCGTTGTAGTAGTAAAAAATATTGCCATTTACTTTGTCTGATGCCAATGGTTGACCCCAGTACCACGGCCCCTTGGGCCCATTGGGTAAACCTGATACTCCACTCCAAGTAGCTCCACCGTTAGTTGTGCGTATAGGTTGTTTCTCGCTGGCGATCGCTACAAACAAACTTGGATTAGTTGCAGACATAGCTACCCGTAGTGGCATAATGTTCTGCGGAAAAGAAGAAAAGTTCTTCCAGGTATGTCCGCCATCTGTGGAAGTTCCTCCTGTAAAAGTATTGAACCCTCGATGTCCGCCAACGCGTACCATACGTAAGGGATCTTTTTCACTGTAGGCAATACTGTATGTTTCTTGATACCAAGGGCCGTTACTACCACCCAATTGAGTAGATGGGTAAGTATCTAATTTCTGGCCGTGGTTAAAGCCTTCTACATCAGCCACACCGCTTAACAATAGTGAGCCTTTTGGAGGTGAGATGAGTTCAAAAGCTACTGTTTCCTCATGTCCTTTTTCGTAGTTAGACCACATAGGCTTGTTAGCATTGATATTGTCTGCCTGCCAGGTTCCGAACCAGTCTGTTAACCAAACTTTGCCAGCAATATTTGGGTCAAATTCAATCGCTGAGGCCGCAGAAGCAAAATACCAGTTTGGCCACCAAGGTACTTGAGGATTCAATGAATGGCTTTTCTGTTGCCATGTAGTTCCACCATCGGTAGATTGAAAGACTCTAGAGTAATTAGTAGTTTCATGGTATTGGTCATAAGTAACTAAAACGTGATTAGAGTTATTGGGATCTACAGAAAGCCCATTAAATGAAATAGTTTTGATGTTAGTTGGCGTAATATTGCTCCAAGCCCCATTTGCATATTTGCTAACTCCTGAAGTGTGCGTTACATACAGTACTCCATTGCTATTAAGCACCATTCGATTTACTTTTGATGGGCTTCCGGCTATTCTGTTCCAGGTAACACCTGTATCGGTAGACTTATATATTCCGTCTCCATAGGCATTTGCATAAACCAAGCCAGCATTCTTTTTGCTAAACAAAATTCCTGTAATACCAATGGATGCATTAGGTTTTCCTGAGAAAGAACTTACTTTTTTCCATGTTTGACCAGCATTCGCCGACTTCCATAGCCCATCCAAACGCGAACCAAAGAAGATGATATTAGGATTAAATGGATTAACTCCCAGCCTTTCCCCCGTCCATCGCTTAGTTTCGTTGCCACCCATTGGCAAATCTATGTTCAGTTTGTTCCAGGTTTGACCTTTATTGGTCGATTTGAAGATTGTTCCTAAGCCAGCCTTAGTATATTTGCCTGCTGCAATATAGACAACATTTGGATTGTTAGGGTCAAGCGCTAATCCTTCTCCGCCATAGTAGTTACTTTTATCAGACCCAAAGTGATCTATTAATGGAATCCATCTTTTCTCTAACGAATTCCAACGATAGAAGCCACCTATATCGGTTCTAATGTAGGCTAAATTCTTCTCTAAAGGATGCAGATAAATATTAGTAACATAGCCTCCTCCTCCTATAGAGACTTGATTCCATTGATACTCAGATGTAGTACTACTGCGACTAGGTTCAACAGTTGTAAGTGCTACAGTCGTAGCTAGAGCGAGCATAGAAAAGCGGATTATTTTCCTTAAAGGAATATGGAAAAAGCGAATGCTCATATAGTCTCATTGGTAAAGGAATCAATTTAGAGATAATACTTAGTAAATTAAACTAAGCAGTATAAAATTAAGTGAAAATGCGGTATGCATTCTCCCTTAGTTAGAAAATGACGTAATGATTGCTAATAGATGATTGTTGATATAAATGTTTTGGCAAAATAAAAATACTTTGTCAATATTTTTATGAAATTTATGTATAATTTGTTATAACTACTTAGAATTTTATTTAATTGAATACGAAGGTTTATACTGGTACTTATTAGTATAAAAAAATACTAAAAATTATTTTGTATTTACACCATAAGAATAAGTTTCCTTGGTTATTACAGCACCGACATTGATTTGGGATGAAAATGAAATCAGACGACTTGCATCAAAATATTTAGAAGTTCGCGTAAAGGCACAAAAAAGACCCTAAAAGATGGCTCCTGCCAGTTATAGAAAATCTTACATTCTTCCAGCAATTTAATTAAGTATTTTTTGAAAGATGAAAAATCCCTCTAAAGTCAGAGATATATTCTGTGCTGTGGTAGAGGATTTTTTGATTCTACTTCAGTATCTTAGTATATGAACAAATTTTCCTGTTCTTTACTCAACTGAGTCTCTTTAGCTAGAGAGATAAACAGTTTTAAAAATGATATTTACAGCAGATAAATAATCTAGAATAACAATAAAAAACATGAATGACAAAAACAAAACTGAGACTAATAATAATTTAAGTCGGGATAGAAAAGTGGATGAAACTAATATAAATTCATTATCTAATGAACCTCAAAAGTCAACGAAAACAATTAATGTAGATGGTCATCGTCCAGTCGATCCAAGTAACATTCAGATTAAGGAAACAATTGATATAGATGGTCAACGCCCAATTGCAAAAGATAAAAATTATAGCGATCAAACAATTGACATAGACGGTCAACGCCCGATCGCTAAGAGTAATTTTGAAGAACATGAGATGCTACCTGTAGACGGTGAGCGTCCAATTGACCCTAGTAATTTTGAAGTTGAGGAAATTCTTGACATAGATGGTCAACGTCCGATCGCTAAGAGTAAATTTAAAGCTAAAGATACTATAGAGATAGATGGTAGCCGCCCGATAGCTTCAAATAACCAATAGCTTTAAATAACACTGTTGATTCGTAAATACCAACAGAATATGTAGACTAAAATCACAACCTTTCTTGACCAAAAGGATGGGATAATTAGACGTGACTTAAAAATAGGGACTGGGAACTTGGGAACTGGGGACTGGGGACTGGAAACTGGCGAAGAGATATTTTTATTGTTCCTTGTAAGTTCCACTCATGGAGTCTCTTACAAAAGTGACTTTTGCTTTCCGGTTGGGGAAAGGGACTCATGTCAAAGGGTAAGAGGAAATTCCATCCCTTTCCCCTTTACCCCTTACCGAATGGCACTAAGATATCAGCAAATCCAGTATTCATAAGACTTTTGGGTGTCGGGTGTCGGGTGTCGGGTGTAGTGACGAAAAAGTTTATTAATGTTCGCACTTGTTGTTCATTTTCTTGATTTGTTCCCTACACCCGACACCCTACCCCCTACACCCTGCCCTGACTAGGTTTCACGTTTTCTTAGTGCCATTCACCCCTTACCCTTTGCCCTACAAATGCCAAAAAGTCTATTTATTATTTATGCTTGCTGTAGTGATTTTCGGTCTGACTATAACAATAAATCCAAGCAAAGTAAAAACTAACATCTGCCAAGTCACCAAATTCCAGCCCCCAAAATCCCAGCATAATAGACCAATACTAGTACCGACAGCACCACCGATAAAATAGGTAGTCATGTACACTGTATTGATGCGACTGTTCGATTGAGCATCAAGAGTGTATATTCTTGCCACATTGGTGACTTGAATTGCTTGTACGCCTACATCTAGTAACAATACAGCAACAGCGATCGCCAGCGCTGAACTAGAAGCAATTTTAGCAATTACTAAACTTGCAATCACCAAAGATACAGATATAGTTAAGGAACGTTGGGAATTACCTTTATCGGCTAATTTACCAAAAATTGGTGCCATTAATGCACCTGCGATCGCCACAAAGCCATACATCCCAATTGTGTCAGATTGAAAATTAAAAGGTGCTCCGCTTAAATGGAAAGTCAACGTTGTCCAAAATGAGCAAAAGACACCAAACATTAATCCTCCAATTAAAGATGCTTCTCTCAATAAAGAAAAACGTTTTAATTGTTGAAGCGTTGATTTTAATAAATCAAAATAATTACCAGTGTATTCATTATTCACATTAGGTAAATAAATTTTTAGCAAGACAGTAACAATTAAAATCATTACTCCTGAAAATCCATATACATAACGCCAACTCAAGCTTTCAGCAATATATCCACTAAAAACCCTTGCTCCTAAAACTCCAATCAATATACCAGTAAAAATACTGCCGACAGTTTGACCTGTAGTTACTCTATCTATACTTGCTGCTAAGGGCAGAATAACCTGAGCGGAGACTGTTGTAATTCCAATTGCTATGCTCAATATCCAAACCTGGACGATATTTTGTGAAAACGTCATCGCTATCAACAAACAAAACAAACATATAAGTAAGGAAAGAATTAATGTTTTTTTGTTGATTTTATCGCCCAAGGGGATTAAAAAGAAAAGTCCAAAACCGTAACCAACTTGCGAAAGCACAGATATGCTACCCGCTTCACTTTCGCTAACTTGAAAAGAAGATGCAATATCTTTGAGAATTGGCTGATTATAATAAACGTTAGCAACACACACCCCAGATGCGATCGCCATAATCAGTACTTGAAATTTAGTTAATCCGTTATTTGAGATTTGTTTGTTCATTCAACCTAATTCACTATAATTTAGTTGCTTGAGGACTTTTGCCTTTAACTGCATCTCTTGTTTATCAAAACAGAATTCTGACTCCTGTTAGCGGTAGCGGGGCGTTTAGCCCATTCTGACTCCTGACTTCTTCAATAGTTATTAGTTTTCCTGGTGCTAAACCGCCAAGTTAGGATGATTGCAGCGCTGGCTAAACCAATAGCCAATCCCCACCAAAGACCAATAGCTCCAGACCCCAACGAGATCCCAAAAGTATAACCAGTGAATAAACCAACACACCAATAAGCAAAAAAGCCAATCAACATCGGGATTCGGGTGTCTTTGAGTCCGCGTAATGCTCCAGCAGCAGTAACTTGCACGCCGTCAACTATTTGAAAAATGGCCGCGACTGCTAGCAATTTCACCGCGAGGGCAACCACATCTGCATTGTTCTGATTGTTGATATCGATATAAAGAGAAATAATCGACTTTGGTACTAGCCAAAATGCAAGGGCTACTACACCCATAGCTAAAGCTGCAATGGCAATGCCTACATATCCAGCTAGACGAGTGCCAACTAAGTCATTCTGTCCGGCTAACTGTCCAACACGAACTGTTGTCGCTAGAGAAATGCCTACTGCCATCTGGAATGACATCGAAATTGTTTGTAAAGCAATTTGATGAGCAGCCAGGGCATTGGTTCCCAATTGTCCAATCAACAAAGTGACAACGGTGAATAGTCCGCCTTCGACCGCAATCAGCCCCCCGATGGGCAATCCAACTTGAAAAATCTCGCCAACGATCCGGCGATGCTCTAGAGGAAAGGCTTCTTGAGACGAAGGTCGAAAAATACCGTAAACTGCAAAGCGAGGCTGATTGTATATATAAACTGCCAAAGTAATAAACATACTCCAAAGTGAAAGCGTGCTTGCCCAACCAATACCAGCTAAACCCAAGGCCGGGAATCCTAGTTTGCCAAACATCAGCACATAGTTAGCTGTAATGTTGAACAGAGTACCCAAGACCACTGTCACTATGATTAATTGCGGTTGCAATAGAGCAGAAAGAAAACTTTTAAGTACTGCAAAGCCCAAACCAGGAATAAAACCCAGTGCGATCGCTCTTAAAAAAATCTCTGTTAGTGCTACTGTGTTAGCATCCTGTCCTAGTAAAAGTAGTAAAGCACCTCCATTGTAAAGCAGCAATGTAATTGGTATTCCTAGCACCAGAGATATCCCTAGTCCAAGCCGGACAATTGTGCCAACTTTTTCTTTATTTCCGGCACCGTATGCTTGGGCAGCTAACGGACTGACAGCAGAAACGATACCACTAAAAATCAACAGAGAAAAAGTAAAGATAATAGTTCCCAAACCTCCAGATGCAATGGTTTGACTTCCCAACCAGCCCATCATGACCGTATCGACAAAACCAGTTGCAGATTGAGCCACTTGTGCCGCTGCCAAAGGTACGGCTAACATGAGACATTTTTTAACTTCAGAAAACATATACAACTGATAACCCGATGTGAAGAACAAAGGGTTTTTTCCAAATTTAAACCCATGTTCAGGAGATATTGCTCCTGGGAACTTGAATCTATCTTAATAGAGTCAGAGGATTACCGTCACAGTGGTTAGCAGAGGGTTCGGCAGGAAAGATTTAACAAAAGATGAATTGCAAGCAGGTAACGACTAAATTTTCCGTATAGACCATCATTAGTCCAGAAGTGTTTCTAAGGACAAAGGACTTTTGACTAAGGACAACCCTCACTAGTTAATATGCAATTTTCTTTGCGTAATACCTTACCAGCTTTGAGTGTCACAAATAATTTCAATGTTTTGGCAATCATCTTGAAGCTACGTTAAAGTAAGCAGTTGGAGTTAAGAATGGATTTATATGCGCTTACCAATTGCAATTAGTGCTGTTTTAGTGGCATCTTTAGGTTTTAGTGCACCTGTAATATCTCAACCTCCTCCTATACAGGTAGCCACAACCCCCGCGCCTAGTAGTTTAAACTTAGAACAATTTAAGATTAATTACCGATTATGGAAACGGCAAAAAATCTCTAACTATCACTATGAATTCACTAGAAGTTGCAATTGTTTACCTAAAGCCACAGAACCAGTGATTATTAAAGTACGTAATCGAGTCACAAGTTCTATTACTTATAAAGCAACTCAAAAGCCGGCTGAGGCAGAGTTGTTTAAACAATATAATACAATTCCTAAACTCTTTGATATCATTAGGGATGCGCTGATTCGTAAAGCAGCAAACTTGACTGTACAATACGATCCAACACTTGGTTATCCAACTCAAATTAACATTGATTATAATAGCCAGATCGCTGATGATGAAATATTTTTGACAATTAGCAATCTGCAAAAAACTAATTAACTATAGCTAAGGAGAGCATTAGACTTCTTGGCATTTGTGGGGGATAAGGGGCGGGGGTCAAGGGGAAAGGAATAGAATTAATTTCCATTTACCCTTTAACCTTTAACCTTTCTCCGACATCTTGCAAAATTTACTTTTGCAAGATGTCTATTGACGATCCGAACAGCGTATTTATGACGTTAGCTCTATAAAGGTTTAGGATAGCGAATGCACTGTTGGGCTGAAGCATTTAAAGTCTTTCAATAACACCATCGCCACTCATCATTCTTGCGACTTCATCCATAATTTCTTTACTCGTATAGTCTGGCTTAGATGGATCTATTGGTTTTAACGGACGAAAAATAGCTAGCTGAGATTTTGGAGTCAGCATTTGTTGTAATTCGCTTTCACGTATACCAATTTTTTCTTCAAACATCAGTTCAGCACCATGTTCTAATTCATCATGAATTACATCAAGATGCCGTAAGCCTCTATAAGTAAAAATTACAGTTTGATTTTTGGGGTTGAGATATGTGTCGTTACTCTGATAACCAAGTTCTTCGGCTTTCTCAAAAGCATCTTCTGGTGAAGAAGCACGGACAAGAACAATATTTACATGAATAACATTATGTGGATTTCCCTCAACGTTACACTCGATTACCAATTCAGCGATATACCACTCTGCATCCTTTGGAATGTATGTCATTGCTTATAAAAATTAAAACTTTTACTAATAATGCTCAAGCAACTATATTAAGCGATACAACATTGTACTTTATCTGAATGGGAACTGCTATATGTACTTGCAATTACATTTGCGTTCCTCAAGTTTGTGAATTTTGAACTATATAATTACTAAACTTAAGTATTAAATAAAATTATTACCAATAGTTTAGGAAAAGCAAAGACGTGAACCGTTTCAAAAAGCTATCCTCAATTGTGTTCCTGTTATTAGCCTTCATTTATCCACCTACTTTGGTTGAAGCCAAAGAGAACACTCTCAACAATATTTTCAATGAACAGAGTATCGATGCACAGACAAAATTAGTTGGAGAGCAAAGTGAAGAGTTTTTGTTAGCTCACCGACGGACTCGACGACGTTATCATAGACGGCAACGGACTGGAAACTATTACTATCAACGCCAATGGAATCGACGACATTATTATAGACGGCACTATCGCTCTATACGTTATCACGGACAACGATATCGTCATGGAGAATGGGAACTTGTGCGCGATCGCCACGGACGATTAATGTATGATTGGCAGCGTTAATAGTAAATTTAAACTCAATTTTTCTAGAGAATCTTTATGCGTAAATCCTAACGCAAAACCCAAAAACTTTACTCAGTTTTGAATCGTTTCACGGGTTGGCGGAATATCTGTGATGTTAATAAACTTATGATCAATGTTGTTCTATCTGATGCGATAAATGATTACAAAGACGCGATAAATCGCCGTCTCTACAAAAGAATTATTATTGTCGAAACGGCGATTCATCATGTCTCTTACTTTAACCGAACAGTATTGAGAGTTGGCTAATAGCCTATATACCTAGAATTTCACCCCTAAATCACAGAGGACAACTTGAACACAATATTTTTGAAGCGAGAATAGTTCTCCAATAATTCTAAGTATAAAACATTATAAATAACTGTACCCCTACTGCACATATCTATCTTTAGGCATATAAAAATTTCATTCTGATTTCATTTTTTTAGTAAAAGCTATGAATAGGGTGAACGGTAAGACATTTTAGACATTTATATACCTTCATTGATGACAAGCGATCGCTAAAAATATGTTAGTCAAGGGTAAAATTCTCTGGTTGAGGCTTTGGCGTCAGTTGCTTCGACCCAAACGGTTGGCTTTTGTGGAAGCTTGCCTGATTGGTCTAGTTTCTGGGTTAGCGGCAGTTCTATTAGGACAGGCAGTGGATTGGGCAGGTGCATTGCGAGTGCATCTTTCTTACCTTTTACCTGCCTACTTGGTGCTACCAGGTGTTGGATTAATAGGGGGATTTTTAGCTGGTTGGCTAGTAGAGCGCTTCGCACCGGAAGCATCAGGTAGTGGGATGTCTGAAGTCAAAGCCGTATTGGCTCGCGTGCCAATGCCATTAAATCTACGGATTGCTTTGGTTAAGTTAATCGGCGCTACATTAGTGTTGGGTTCGGGAATGCCTTTAGGACGGGAAGGGCCGACTGTGCAAATTGGGGCAGCCTTGGCAAATCAACTTAGTAACTGGGCACCGACTTCACCAGAGCATCGTCGCCAACTCATCGCTGCCGGAGCCGGGGCTGGGTTAGCTGCGGCTTTTAATGCACCGATTGCAGGTGTGCTTTTTGTAGTAGAAGAATTACTCCAAGATGTATCAGGTATTACTCTTGGTACTGCAATTTTGGCTTCTTTCATCGCTTCAGTCATTTCTCGGCTCTATGGTAGTCACAGCCTGGATCTGAATCATCTAAATTTAGGTCTTCCCGATACAACTTTCTTCGCTCAAGAAATCCCTTTCTACTTGATTTTAGGAGTACTGGCGGGACTTCTAGGCATTCTATTTAATAAAGGTATTCTTGAGAGTCTAGCAATTAACCGCCGCCTGCTAAGGTTGAGTTTATCCTGGCGAATTGGAATCGCTGGGTTAGTTAGTGGTGCGGCGATCGCTTTTTTACCTGCTGTCTTTCGCGATCATGCTGGGCTGAGAGAAATTTTGCTTGTGGGCAGTGCTAATTGGTCATTTGCCGCGATCGCTTTTTTAGTTCAGTTTACCCTAATTATTTTTACTTACGGCTCTGGAGCGCCAGGAGGTTTACTAGTTCCTACCTTAGCCTTGGGCGCTGCCCTTGGTTACTTAGTGGGTGCTGTGGAACACAGTTTACTGGGAATGAGTGCTGCCACAGTCTATGCTCATGTCGGCATGGCTGCCTTTTTTAGCGCCGTCTCCAAAGTACCAATTACCGCAGTCGTCATTGTATTTGAGATGACAACAGATTTCAATCTGGTGCTACCGCTCATGATTGCGTCTGTGGTTGCCTATTTAGTAGCGGAAAAAATCGATCGGCGATCGCTCTACGACCTTTTACTAGAGTGGAAAGGAATTCACATCACCAAGGAGCCTAGCACAGAGGGGCTTCTGGCACAACTGAGTGCCGTAGATGTGATGCAACGACGCGTGGAAACTCTCTCTAGCCAAATGAGTACTGATGAAGCAGTACAGGCATTTTCCGACTCTCGCCATCGCAACTTCCCAGTTTTAGAGAATGGTAAAGTTGTTGGTATTGTAACTCAGGAAGATTTAGTTAGTATTGCTTCGCAACAGTCAGGCAAAGATACAACTATCGGCGAGATTATGACACCAGAGCCAGTGACAGTAAATCCCACAGCAACACTGGCTCATGTACTGCATATACTCAATCGTTATCACCTCAGCTGCTTACCCGTTACAGAAAATCGCAAGCTCATAGGAATTATTACTCGTAGTGATATTATCCGTGTAGAAGCAGAGCGACTCAGTGGTAACGAACAAATAGAACGTAAATCAGCACCTTCTTATGTGGTTTACCAAACTCACGCTCCGGCTACAGGCAAAGGAAGATTGTTAGTACCACTTTCACATCCCCAGACAGCCGAGACTTTATTAGACATGGCAGTTGCGATCGCCAAAGATCGCAATTACGAAATAGAATGCTTACAAGTGATTATCGTTTCGTCTAGCCGCATCCCATCGGAAACACCAGTGCAAATCAGCAAAAGTCTTCAACTTTTGCAACGGGCAATACTTTTAGGAGAAGAGTGGCGGATTCCCGTTCATACCGAGATCCGAGTTGCCCATAATGTTGCTGGGGCAATTTTGGAGACTGTCAAAGAACGACACATTGACTTGGTGCTGATGGGATGGAAAGGCAATACATCAACTCCTGGTAGAGTTTTTAGCCGAGTGGTGGATACCATAATTCGACAGGCAGGTTGTGATGTTATCTTGGCTAAATTAGATGATAAAAGATCCTTCGACCGTTGGTTGTTGCCAATGGCAGGCGGCCCTAACTCCAGCCAAGCAATTAAGTTATTACCGGCTCTTGCTTCTTTAAGTACATCACCCCAAATCAAGCTATGCCAAGTTTTCCAGCCGACTAACTCGATTCCTGACACAACATTATTAGATAAATCTGCTCGCTTTCTGCAACGCCGAGTTAGTGGTAAAGTGATGGCCACTCCCGTTCGTGCCAATTCTGTTTCTGAAGCTGTTCTTAATTGTGCAAAACTTGACAACAGTGATGTGATTGTCTTGGGAGCTAGCCGTGAAAGTCTACTGCAACAAGCGATTCAAGGAAATATTGCCGAGAATATTTCTCGCAAGAGTAATTGTACAGTGATTATGGTCAAAACTTAATGTCGAATTACCCCCCTTAATCCCCCCGATGCATTGGCTACGGTGTACACACAAGTTGAATTACCCCCCTCAATCCCCCCGATGCATTAGACTTATCCGAAAATGGTAAATGTATACGGCAAAGGAATTTCAGCGA
>NZ_JAVRCL010000097.1:0-21575 GCF_034530775.1 Nostoc sp. DedSLP04
ATTTTTATTTCTGTATCATTTTTCCATAACTTTTGTTTTAAGGACATGTCTAAAGTATCAGCATCAGGTATCGCATCTGGTAAAAAGGGCTTTCCTAATTCCAATAGTGCAGCTTCTTGATGAATGAACTGCTGTAACGAGTCAATATACTGCTTGAGTTCTGCTTCAGACAATTCTGCATCTTCTAATTGCTGCTGAACCTGCAACAAAAATTCTTTCAAAGCTTGACCAAAAACAATTTCTAACCTTTCTTTGTGTCGAATTCCTATATCAGAAGGAAAATTTCGCAGAATTTGAGCGAAAAAGTTTTGGGTGTATTTTTTTAAATCTTCTCGCGCCAGTTTCTCTAGGAGAGTCTTAAAGACAAACCCGAATGCATTTTTGACTCCCCAAACAACTAGCCAGTCTAGCATTAATAGCCTAACTCCATATCTCTAACTCTATTTTACTGAGCTAAGGCTTCAAGCCACAGTAATGTTTCTAAGTCATCTTTCCAAGTATCTTTAATAACCCCAACAGCCCTTTTACGCACTTCATCTGTAACCTCTGGTTGAGTTTCAACCAAATTTTTAATTTTGTCAAGCAGTCTTTTGTCTGTTTCTCTAATCAAAGAACGAGTTCTCAGATTTTGCAGACATTCTGCTGCAAGCAATAAATTCTCAAAACCATGTTCTTGTCCATTTTGTTCTGCTAGACAATCTATAAGTTCCGCAGCAAACTTTTGATGAATTTTGCCAGTAATTAAAATGACCACCTCACGCCAAGCTGCATCTGTCCATCGTTGAATAAAAACTCTTTGTTTCAGTTCATCCAAAGATATAGTACGTTCATGTTCATATTCGCAAATAAAATGCGAAGCACAAAAATATTCTAAAAAACTTCGATGCACAAAGCCATAAGTATCTCCTCCGAGAAAACACAATATAAAACTACGATTTGTTAGCTGTTCGCGTAATGACTTAGCCTGCAAATAGGGTTCATTAATTTCTTTAGCTTTTAAATATTCAGTCAGAATTGTTTCTAAAGCCTTTTTACTGATAACTAAACTATTGCCGATAAAATTTGCATCTGATTGCATTTTGTAAGCAATTTTACGCAACATTTCTTTTTTGTCGTAATATTCTAATCGTGTCTGGTCTGGTAGATATTTTCTCTCTGCATCCCACTTGTGCAATAACACCTCTGATGCATGTTCATAAAGAGTTGCTCTATCCCTTGGTAATTCCTCATGTCGATTCAAAATTGCCATCATTGTCAGCAGCAGAGGATTACCCGCTAATTCTCTAAATGTGCGAGAATTTTCGATACACTTTAATAAGCGATCGCGTTTTGTATTTCCTTCATGTTGATCTGCAAAAGCTAATGTATGCCCTTGAGTAATAAATCCCTCAATTTGCTCCTGTTCTAAATCTTGCAACATAAAGTGACGAAAATTTGCATCTCTAAATAAATGACGCTGCTGTTCGTAACCAACTACCCTAGATGTAACTAAAACTCGTGCTTTGTCATAGGTTGTAATAAAGTTAATAATATCAATAACTACATTTTCCCTTTCTCCTGGATCGAGTACCTCATCCAAGCCATCAAATATCACTATTGTTTGCTGAGTTCTCAGCCATTGTTCTAATTCTCTTTGATTAAGAGTTCCGCCAAGTACACCACTTGCTCTCTCGAAATACTCCAAAAAATTGTGGCATTGCGAATTATTCCGATTTTCAATATAGTTGCGTAATTCAATCAATAAAGGTAATTCTTGTAAGTCTAAATAATTGATTGTAATTCTTGCCCATTCCAATGCCCTATATTGAGCTAGAGTAGATTTACCAGAACCCGGATTTCCTAATATAACTGTATACTTGTAATTTTGTGGGTCATTAAGTATATCTAAAACCGAAACATTAGTTGCTGGTGTTGCTAACTGCTCACAGACATTTTGCGGTACAAATATATTCCATAAATCGAGGCTGTAATTACATCCGCTAGTGTCCAAACTCTCCAGCTTGAGTTTGCTATAAGCAGTAAACAACCCCAATTTATAACGACGGAAATCAAAATCTGGTAAAAGGGGAGTAAGTTGTTCTAAACTTTCTCGTATTCTTGACAAATTTTGTGAATCTAGTAGTTTCCTTAATTCGTCAGAATCTTGTAAGATATAATCGATTTTTTTAACATATCGTTTGATAAGCTGCTGCCAATTAAAATCTACTGGTAAAGTTTTTAAATTAAGATTATTCCAAGCCTGTATTAATATTCCAGTATCAATAGTTTGATTATCAATTTCTGATGTAGTAACCCCTAATACTTTTTGGAAAGGTTTACCCAGTTGTTTAAGAACCTCTGCATTAAGAACAAAATTATCTAATGAAGCTTGATAAATCTTGATTTCATCTCCTTCAATTTCATTATCTTCTAGTTCTTGCTGTACCAATCCTAAAAATTCTTTCAGAGCTTTACCAAAAGCATTTTTCAAAGAAATTTCTTTAGCTAGATCAACTTTGTCTTTAATACAAACACTAAAAAAATATTTAACGTAATCTTCTAAAGCATCTATAGCTAAACTCGCAAGTTTTTCTAGAATTGGTTTAAAAATAAAACCTGCGACGTTAGTAACACCCCAAGCGATTAAAAACTCTAGCATTTAAATTTTTTTAGCTAAGTTTAACAAAATATTTCAGAAGTATAATATATTGCTAAGAATATTTTGGATTAATTTTTATGTTTTTTTAAGGTCAGCGATCACTGAAAACTATAGCTAACACAAACATTCTCTTTACCTTTAAGCTTAAAAGCGATGCTACCTGAAGATTTGTTAAAAATAACTATATACTGTGCATGGATATTAGGAGTAATTTTATGGTTCTACAAGTTAACCCCATCCAAAAAGAACCAATTGTTACTTGGGAAGCACTTCCAGCCGACTTCATTTTACCAGACGACCCAGTGGAAAATATTCAACAACCTGCGATCGCTGCTGCGCTTACCGATGCTTTGGGAAGCACAGGACGCATCCAGCCTCAAATGCTGATTGGCTCTAATTTTGGACTTGTAGCCACAGTCTACAAAAAAATCGTTGTCAAAGCCCCAGACTGGTTTTATGTCCCTCAAGTGCAGTCTGTGGGAACAAATGTAGTTCGTCGCAGCTATACCCCGAATTTAGAAGGTGCTGCTGTAGCTGTAGTGATGGAATTTCTCTCAGATACAGAAGGTGGAGAATTATCAGTCCGCTCAACTCCACCCTACGGTAAACTCTATTATTATGAAAAGATTCTCCAAGTTCCAACCTACGTAACCTACGACCCTTACGAACCAAGTATAGAACTACGATGCTTACAAAATGGACAATATACCTTGCAGCAAGCAGACGCTAATGGACGTTACTGGATTCCTGAGTTAGAGTTATTTCTCGGAATTTGGCAAGGTGAAAGATTATGCCAAACCATGAATTGGCTACGCTGGTGGGATAGAGAAGGAAATTTGCTGTTGTGGAGCAGCGAACAAGCCCAACAGGAACGCCAACGTGCTGAACAAGAACGCCAACGTGCTGATATATTAGCTGCTAAGTTACGTGAGCTAGGTATTGACCCTGATGCGACGCCGATAGCGTAGCGGTAGCGAGTCTGCGAGCGTCATAGCCCATCGTAGACATCGCATAACATCAACAAATGCTGGGAATAATAATTTTGGGACATCAGCACCAAAATTCTATGAAACAGCAAAAAAATCAATTCAGCCATCTTACTGCGATCGAAAGAAGTTATCTATCATTTCCGGCACAGTTTTTATTAAATCAAAATCTTCTCCAAGGCAAAATACTAGACTTTGGTTGTGGCTTTGGTAATGATGTTAAAATATTGCGCCAAAAAGGTTGTGATATTACAGGCTATGACCCTTATTATTTTCCCGAATATCCTGATACTAAATTTGATACAATAATTTGTTTCTATGTTTTAAATGTTTTATTCACTGAAGAACAAACTAATGTTCTTATGGAAGTATCACACTTATTAAAACCAGGAGGGAAAGCTTATTATGCTGTGAGAAGGGATATCAAAAGAGAAGGTTTTAGAGAACATTATGTCCACAAAAAGCCTACCTATCAATGTCTTGTAAAACTTCCCTTTACTTCAATTTGCTTAGATGAGCATCGGGAGCTATATGAATATGTTCATTATAATCATCAGCGAAATTCATCTAATTATTGCATATTTTGTAATCCCCATAAAAATCTAAAATTATTAACTGAATCAGCAACAGTTTATGCTATTTTTGATGGCTATCCAATAAGTCAAGGTCATGTTTTAGTTATTCCCAAACGTCATGTTAGCAATTATTTTGAACTTCCATTAACAGAGCAATATGCTTGCTGGTTTATGGCGAACAAAGTCCAAGAAATTATCAAAGCAGAATTTGAACCTGATGGTTTTAATGTAGGAATGAATATCAATCGTGCTGCTGGTCAAAATATTATGCACGTCGGTATTCATATCATCCCTCGCTACAAAGGTGATACTGTCTTTGCTAAAAGTGGAATCAGGAACGTTATTCCTAAAAAGCAATAGTTTTTCTGTAATTATGCAGGATTTCAAATTCTGCTGTAATTTAACCACTTTCAAGTGATTATAAAAATTCCTGAAACATCATGACTTCCTCAAACTTGTCCCATAAGGTTGAGATCATCTCTTAAATCCTTTGTCACATGCTTTTTCAGTACAACCTCTACTTTGTTATTCTAAGCATTACTGTAATCATCTCAACTACTGTTGCGTTTACAGCTATGGCAGCGTCGCTCAATTTCTTTGGCTAGCAAGCCTTTCATTTCGATGATGCTAGCGATCGCAGGATACGCTACAGTTGCAGCAATGGAAGCAGCAGAAATTATTAAAACCTAAAAATTAGGTTTTGTTGAAAATATTGCAAAATATTTCAGTTAGGCCAGATTATCTGGATCTATTCCCAGCGCTCTTAATTGTTTTGCCAACTGTTGAACCCGTTGTTCTGCAACATCAGCGCGTTGCGCTTCTTGTTGGGCGCGTTGCGCTTCTTGTTGAGCGCGTAGTGTTTCTTGTTTTACTTGTTCTGCGGGCGTGAGATACCGTTGTCCTTGCTCATCATACCAATACATCCATTCCCGCGTTACGCCGCAATAATTTCCCCTTTCGCACCCAATTCCCAGTCCAATTTCTGGTAGCCAAACGGGGTTTCCCTCTTGCAATTCATACTTACCATTAACTAACTTATGTACTTCCAGATGCGGTTTGCGGCGGCGGCGAGAGGAATAAATCACGTAATAAAGTACACCTAAAGCCTCATATTCATCCAATTTAGTAGTGTATTCCTTGCGATAATTTTGGGAAACTACTTCTAGGATGAAAATCGGTACAACGTTTTCATCCCACAGCACATAACTAGGACGCAGTTCCTCATCATAAAACCGCTCTACTCCTAAGCTCAAAAACCCATCTGGCACAATTGGCGGTTTATCAGGGTGATAATAAATACCCATATCTATCGCAAATAACCAGTCCATGCGCTCTGACCAAAGCATCAACAAGATCACCTTTAACAAGCCTGGTATCAATTCTTGCAGTTCATTATCCACAGGCGTTTCATCAGAGTCTGGTAGTTCCTCGGCTGAGGGCAAGTACCTTGGCAAGCTGTACTCTAACATGGCTGGTTTTCCCAAAACTCAAAGGATATTTGGCTCAACAGAATTATAGCGATTTCTCCCCTTGCAATGTCATTAGTACAGGACTTACGCAACTGACATAAGCAATGACGTGCGGAGCGCGCCGACTGCCTAAAAACTAAGCCATTGACATAGCAATATCTGGACGTTAGTAGTCTGTCTCATTAATCACGAGACATAAACGAGTTCGTAGTCAGAACTTTAGCTCTAGTTTTTTAAGCACTAAAGTGCTTACTACAAACTCTCGAAATTAGCTTGACAAATTACTAGTTGACTACTGTATATTAAGTACTCGACTGACACTAATTGATAGTTTTTAACTACTAAACAATCTTAAATCTGCCGGAATCATGAGCAATAAAATTTATTTGATGCTTAAATTCTAACTGTTATAATCCGATTATCTTGACGATCCAATGTTTTGCTTTGACTAAGGGATACCACTTGTGGTATTGAGAAACAGACGAGATTCGACAGATATATTAGTTACTAGCTCGTTTCCTGGTTGTGTATAGCATTGCTTTAGCTAAAGTTGCTTCCCAGTCAAGCATACAAGCGTTTATACCCCACCAAGGATGTTGCTTCAGCCGAGAAAATTTTGGTAACTCTTAACTATTAATAAATATATCGGTGCTTAGTGCTATTCATGCTTTATATTTAGCGACAGGGTGGTGCAAACAGCTAACTTATGTTCCAAAACTTAGAAGGCAGTGCCCATCAGGAGCAATTCACGCTTTGATACTATCAGCACGTAGTGTAAGTAAAGGTTAAGTTGATATTCAAACTAATAATTTTTGCTGAATTGCGACGGATAAAGACTAAACTAAAAAGTCTTGTGCAGCAAAACCTGTAGCTTTAAATGAAGTAATCATGTCTAAGGTTCTTGTCTCTGATTCGATTGACCAAGCTGGAATTGACATTCTTTCGCAAGTTGCAACTGTTGATGTCAAACTAGGTCTAAAACCAGCGGAACTGATCGCAATTATTGGTGAGTATGACGCGCTGATGATTCGCTCTGGTACGCGTGTCACTCAAGAAATCATTGATGCCGGCACCCAGCTAAAAATCATCGGGCGTGCTGGTGTGGGTGTGGATAATGTGGATGTTCCTGCTGCCACACGCCGAGGAATTGTGGTAGTCAATTCTCCAGAGGGAAACACAATTGCCGCCGCCGAACACGCGCTAGCGATGATTTTGGCTTTGTCTCGCCACATCCCCGATGCTAACGCTTCGGTGAAACGTGGTGCGTGGGATCGCAATAGCTTTGTCGGTGCGGAAGTCTACAAAAAAACTCTCGGCGTTGTCGGTTTGGGAAAAATTGGCTCCCATGTTGCGGCTGTAGCTAAGACAATGGGGATGAAACTCCTAGCTTATGACCCTTTTATTTCTACAGAACGAGCCGAACAACTTGGCTGTCAGTTAGTTGAGTTAGATTTACTCTTCCAGCAAGCAGACTATATCACCCTCCACATCCCGAAAACCCCAGAAACTACCCACTTAATCAATGCCACAACTCTGGCAAAAATGAAACCCACAGCTCGGATTATCAACTGCGCTCGTGGTGGGATCATTGATGAGGTAGCTTTAGCAGCAGCTCTGAAAGCGAGTAAAATCGGTGGTGCAGCCTTGGATGTGTTCGAGTCAGAACCACTGGGTGAATCGGAATTGCGATCGCTAGGCAAAGAAGTTATCCTCACCCCCCACTTGGGAGCGTCTACGGCAGAAGCTCAAGTGAATGTGGCTATTGATGTTGCCGAACAAATTCGGGATGTACTTTTAGGACTACCAGCACGTTCAGCCGTCAACATTCCTGGACTCGGCCCCGATGTGTTGGAAGAACTCAAACCCTATATGCAACTAGCAGAAACTCTAGGTAATCTAGTGGGACAGCTAGCTGGCGGACGGGTGGAAGTACTCAATATTCGACTGCAAGGGGAACTCGCAACCAACAAAAGTCAGCCTTTGATCGTCGCTGCCCTCAAAGGACTACTTTACCAAGCTTTGCGGGAACGAGTAAATTACGTAAATGCCAACATAGAAGCCAAAGAACGGGGAATTCGGGTGATTGAAACCCGTGATGCTTCGATTCGGGACTATGCCGGCACATTGCATCTAGAAGCCACGGGTACTTTAGGTACTCATTCTGTCACAGGTGCTTTGTTGGGTGAGCGGGAAATCCACCTCACCGACGTTGACGGTTTCCCGATTAACGTCCCACCCAGCAAATATATGTTGTTTACCCTGCACCGCGATATGCCAGGGATTATCGGCAAACTTGGTTCCCTACTCGGCAGTTTTAATGTAAATATTGCCAGTATGCAAGTAGGTCGTAAAATCGTCCGTGGTGATGCCGTCATGGCTCTGAGTATAGATGACCCTTTACCAGAGGGAATTTTGAATGAGATTATAAAAGTCCCTGGTATCCGGGACGCGTATACAGTAACACTATGAGTGCTGAGTGCTGAGTAACGAGTGCTGAGTGAAAAAGTTAGGAGTCAATAGTGAGGAGTGAGCAGTTAAACAGGAGAACTCCTAACTCCTAACTCCTAACTCTCAAACTTATAACTCAGCACTAAGCACTCAGCACTCAGCACTAAAAAATGGCAAACACCTGGTGGGAACTACAGATTTTATGTGAGCCAGACCTAGAAGATTCAATCTTTTGGCGACTGGAAGATTTTGGCTGTCGTGGTACAGCTAGTGAAAACAAAGGAAATTCATCTTTAGTCAGGGCTTACTTATCGACAATTCAAACGCAACTGCTAGATTTAGCAGCACTGTCGCTATGGCTGCGTCAAGATGCCCTCTGTGTAGGGCTTTCATCTCCTTCACTGCAATGGCAGTTAATTGATGAGGAAGATTGGGCGACTAGCTGGAAACAATATTGGCATCCCCAGGAAATAGGCGATCGCTTTTTAATTAACCCCGCTTGGCTACCATTACCAGAAACAACCGAACGGTTAGTAATTCGCCTCGATCCTGGTGTAGCATTTGGTACAGGAAACCATGCGACCACTCAGCTATGTTTGGAATCCCTGGAAATGCGGCTAAGTGGAGTTCCGCAGTCCTTTGTGGGTAATAGTGGCAAACATGAACATTTGGTAATTGCGGATATTGGCTGTGGTTCTGGTATCCTTTCCATTGGGGCGCTGTTATTGGGTGCTGAGAAAGTCTATGCAGTGGATACTGACCCTTTGGCGGTGCAATCAACCATCAGTAATGGTGCGCTGAACGATATTAGCCCAGAACGTTTACTACCTGCACAGGGAAGTGTAGACATTTTGACAAAACTAATTGAAAGCCCAGTGGATGGTATTGTCTGCAATATTTTGGCTCATGTGATTATTGAATTGATTCCAGAAATGAGTGCGATCGCTAAACCTGAAACTTGGGCGATCTTCAGTGGTATTTTACTAGAACAATCTAAAGCTGTTGCTGACGCTTTAGAAGAAAATGGCTGGGTTGTCGCTACCCTGTGGAAACGCAAAGAATGGTGTTGCTTAAATGTACGGCGTTCTTAATTCGGTAGAAATTATCGCCATCTAAATTATTCGTAAACAATTAGATGCCCAACTTCTTAAATAAGCCGGGGAGCTTTAAGTAAGTGACATAATATATAGATTAACCACTATTGACTTTTGAAACTAGCGATGAAAGAACGGCTACAAATCCACAAAAAAGCTGACTCATCCGCTTATTCGTCAGAGCAAAGTCAGTTGCAATCGTATTTATTCACTACTCGCTCTCAACTTGGCTCCAACAAGCCTATAGTACAGGCAAAGGTAGAAAATCAGAAATTTCAACAATATCAGTTTGAGGCAACGAAACTCCAAATACAAGCCAAGCATGGCACTATCACGCCAGAGGGACAAGAGCGACTCACTGTCTTGCAAACAAAGATGAATGAGTCTTTGCAGCAAGGCAAGGAACACTCTTCGCAGTTTGGTCATAACCTGAGCAAAATGGCTATAAAACGTGCTGATAGTCTGTCAATAGGAGAAATACAGCCAAAACTGACTATTGGTCAATCAGGAGATCGATATGAGCAAGAGGCGGAAAGTGTTGCTACTTCTGTAGTCAACCAAATTAATCGATCTCCTCTGCAAAACCAGGACGCACAGCAGACGATACCAGCTAATAAGAACGAACAAGCAAAGTCTGAAGAAATATTAGCAGCAAATAACTCAGCAGATAAAAAACAAAAATTTTTACAAGAATATTCGCTAGCCAAAACACTAGTAAATGGTATAGATGACACATTACCACAAGATAAAATACTGGAACAACTTTTCAAAAACTTTGTAAATATCCAATTTCAATACACAATGGTGAGTAAGAGTCCAGAAACTCTATTAAAAGGCTCTCCAGAAGGAGATTGTCAGACATTAGCCCGTGCTTTTAAAAAAGTTGCAGAAGAGTATTTTGGCATTGAAAAAATTACAATTGAAAGTATCGCCAAACCTTTTTTGAGTGAAGCTGGAGCTACACCATATCAAGGTAAAAAGCCCAATTGTGATGACGGTAAACGATGGTTTTTCCAAAACCATTATTGGGCTAGCTGGAATGGAAAAATTTATGATGTTTTATTCCTCAGCAATAAACGAACCGAAGCTGATATGGCAAAACAGGTACAACCACTGACATCAATGTTGATGCCTGAACAAGAATACTATCAAACAGAAAAAGGAAAAATTGTATATCCAATTGTCAATAAGTATTCTACTGTAGAGGTTACGGTTTTTGAGAAACTGAAAAACTTTGTTAATAATCTCGGTAGGTTTTTCTCCAATAGTATGAGTACGATAATTAATAAAATTCGGTCTTTATTTGCCCAAAGTGGAAACAATACTAGTGGTTTGGATTCTCTAATGAGAGAACTGGAACACGACAAAAATAATAGTGCGATCGCAAACAACCAAACTCAATAATTCCAACTTGATATTGTAGTGTGGAAATTGCTCAAAAATTTTGGCACTAGGGGTACGACAAATCTCAGAGCAACGCAAACTTTGTTACCACCGCAGGTATCGCTATCTTTGGTTTCAGAAATAATGGTGGGAAATAATGCAGAATTAAAATATCCATAATCAATCTTTCAGTCCCCCCATGACTACTATTAAGGAACAACTCATTGCTGCGATCGAAACCGCTCCAGAATCGATTCTAGAGGAAACTCTCGACTATCTCGAATATCTCAAAACCAGAAAAAATCGCTCTGGTGTTAAACCAGCAAGTGCCATTATCCAAGATGGCGAACCAATACTGCGTGGCTCCAAAGCTAAAGATTTGCTGAAATTTGCTGGTACCTGGCAAGGTGAGGACTTTGAAAAATGTCTCCAGTCTGTTTATGACACCCGCTCGCAGGCTGAATTCTGATGTATCTGCTTGACACTAATCACTGTAGTCGCATCATCTTCGGTGAACCCAATCTCATCCAACAGCTACAAGCCCATAGCGAAACGGGCGTTGGCACCAGTGTCATTGTCTGTGGAGAACTACTTTATATGGCAGCCAAATCTGAACAAAAAGCCGCCAACCTCGAACGGATTAAGACTTTTCTAAACACTATCGACCTTTACCCCATTAATCTACCAATCTCAGACATTTACGGCGATCTCAAAGGTACACTTGTCAACGCATTTGGCCCTAAAGAGAAAACCGAGCGACGAAAATTCAACATACAGACTTTGGGCTTTGGGGATAACGACCTTTGGATAGCAGCTACTGAAATTTACTACAACCTCACAGTAGTCTCAACGGACAATGATTTCCAACGTATTCACCAGATTCGCCCTTTCGCTTTAGAGTCTTGGGTTTGAACAGCAATATCTAGCTTACTAACTTGGCTTTCACCACTGCCCGGAATTATCTTCTTGTTGCAACCCAATTAACTGTCGCCGCTTCCAAGCATAGTGAAGAATATTAATCCCTAATTCCTGAGCTGTACGAATAGTTAATCTGGGTAAACTCAAATCTCTATCCAATCCCCAAGCAGTTGCTAAATCTCCAATTGCTAAAATAATTCCTCCACCGATTAACAGTTTAATCTGCTGTTGATTAACCATTGGCAAGGCGGCAAATAAGAAAGGTTTTGTCCTTAAAGGATGACTCCGTTGCAATTCTTCTAAAGGTCTTAAAGGACTCTCTAACTGTTGTGCCAAAGCTTGAGTACTCTCAATTAGAGGATTTGCATTTGTTGGTGCATCAACAAAAAGTACACCACCTAAATTTAAGTAATTTCTGAGGGATTCAAATTCGAGGCTATTTAAAGAGATAGCCTGTCCACCTGTGAGATAAAGTATGTCATAGCCTTGGATATTTTCTGCTAAAGAAACCTGACCTGGTTCATCAGCCCCGCGCAAACTTGGGTATAGGGGTTCTACTGCTTGTAACAAGTACGAAAGGCTGAAAAAATTACGCGCACATTCAGGATCGCTATGAGTCGCCTGCGCCATACAGACAAGTGCTTGAGGACGCATTTGTGCCTGACGGCGATAACGCAAATCAATATTATTATATCCAGGGAAAAAAGCATCCACAGGTTGGGTAATGTCAGTATGTCCTGGTTGTAGAAGTATTCGACATATTTCTATTTCTGAACTAGCTGGTGTAGAATTTATTTGGTCAATTCGATAAGTTTCTTGAACAACATCTCTTTGCTGTCTGCGCTGCAATTCATCAGGATCTACATAGCTAACTACTAAGTAAATCATGAGCGGTTCAGAACTTACTACTTCTAAATCGATGGGAAAATCATAAGAAGTCGGTACAACAATTAGATTACCTGCTAAGTCAATTGCAATCCCAGGTTGAATTTGTACCCAACGTCCATCTCGATATCTAGCTTCTACTTGGCTTGGAGCAGCCACATCTCGCACACCTAAACCGCAGACAATTCCTGGTTGATTTAAACTTTGATATTGAGCATTTTGCCTATTCCGGTGATATTCATGGGCTGTGCGCCAGCGTTCCGCATTAATTAGTAAGCCATCTGCGGCTTGCAGGCGTTCTAAGGATTTAATTGGTGGAGGTGGGAAAGGATGGGACATAGTAATTTTAGATTTTAGATTTTGGATTAAAAGTCTGTTTAATTTTACTTAACTACGAATTACGAATTACGAATTATTTAATTAGAGGGATTTTCGATAGATAATTCGTATGTGCAAAAAGCAGGTTTTTCTTGTTCTATGATTCTTTCAATAAGTTGCTCGTTGATGATGCCACTAGAAATATTTGAACGCAAACGCACTATAAAATGATATGGTTGTCCACCGGCTAAAACTGCATTTCCTAGTTGTGCATCTCCGATAATAAAACTTGGCCCAAAAGGTTCTGTAATACTAATATGTTTATTAGCTTCATTCGGTAAATGTTCGTCTAGCGGTAAACCAGTATAAAGATGCAAGTAAAGACGCAATCCTTTACGAGTTCCTCGCCAGCGATAAAGTTCTACGGCTCGGCGAATTAAACGCCGTTGTTGCTGGAGATCCCAAACAGAATCTACTTGCCAAGCAACCCAATGAGCCATAAAGGGCAATAATGCTTGCGGTGCTGTCAAAGGGTCGAGGTTTGCCCACATGACGTTGTAACTATCAACTATTGGTTGAAAAGCTTGCTCAAATATTTTCATGAAGCGACCAATAAAGTCCACTTCCCGATACAAAATTGGCAAGAATTCCATGTAGGCAGTGTAGGGACGGATGTATAAATCGAAATACTCGCTTCTCTCGATTTGTTCGTTGTCTGTGCCTGAGTCTATGTGTAGAGTAATTAGGCTACGAAAATTGAGTGTTAGTTTGTCTTTTTTTCCACGAGAAATCGCTTCTTGGTCTTCAAAAAATGTGTCGGGAATTGAGAAGTAGAGAACAGCATCCATTTGTCCACGAGGCGGTATCTCACTGCCTTCTGTACCAATCTGACACCACTGGGATGGGAAGTTTCCCTCAACGCTTAAGCTTACCCGCAAAGGACGTTGTTCTAAGTTTTGTACTTGCACAATCATCTCACTTGGATGTCCAGGATGCAAAAGCAAACTACGTCCAGTTACATCAATATTTTCGGCATTTGCAAATGCTAAACCTGCCACAGGTAAAGCTTCAGGAATTTGCATTGGCGTTAATTGAATGCTTACAGCTGGACTAGAGCGACTTTGAACCATAGGATTGGGGATTGGGGATTGGGGATTGGGGATTGGGGATTGGGGGCAGGGGAGGCAGGGGAGCAGGGGAGAAAATAATTCCCGATCAATGACAAATGACAAATGACAAATGACAAATGACAAATGACAAATGACAAATCAACGATTAATGATTTGGATGTCGTGATTGGAACGCAGATTTGTATCAGCCCAAGAACAGATTAAACCTTCCGATCCCGGATCGATCAATTGTTCTGGTGATGGTTGTCGTCGCCAATTTTCTCCTTGCTTGCGGATGGGAAATAGCAAGACGGGGCCTAAATGACGCACGCCTGGGGTTTGTTGCAGTAATGCGACAATATCTGATGTATAAACTGGTCGCCCAAAGGGCCAACCTTTGCCGTCAATTCCTCCAGTTAAGGGATTTAAATATTTATACAACGATCGCCTCAAATTCCGACGAATTTCTTCGCTGGCAAAAGGGTTGTTGTATGCTGGCTCTAAAGCAACTTCTGTCTGTACAGAAACACCTACGTAATTCGGCTCTTGTAACTCTACTTGTACTCCTAACAACCGTCTTTCATCTAAATAACTCAAAATTTGCTCTTGCAAGGCATTACTGAGAGCAAATTGTTCTGGTGTCATCCCATTGCCTTGGGCGATCGCATCTGTGTTTGCATAAGGAACTACCAGTAAACTAACTATACCAGCTTGTCTGCGAGAATTTGCTGGCAAACACCGGACGCGAGCGATCGCACCAGCACCCGCCTGTTGAGTTAAAACTTCAAAATCTTCAGCAGTGACGGCGCGATCGCGTGTGCGGAGGATGCGGGGAGCCTTCATTACAGCTTGTTCCAGCGATTCGGCATCTGCTCCATTGATTGCTGGTACGCGATTGACCACACTAGCAACATAAGGATACGCAGACTTCAAAAACTGAATTGCCCCAGTTTGAACATTGCCTTCTCTACCGCCGCCTGTACGATAACTAACCATCCTAATCTCTGCACCACGGGGAGGAATTGCCCCATATTGGTGTTCCGACTGGTTATTTTCGAGAACTTGTACAGATGTGTCATCTAGTGATGGTTGCTGAATTCTTGAGCGTACCTGGGTATGCTGTTTAAGTTGGCTAGGTTCCCGAATCAGCGGCCCAAACTGGATTGTACCAGTGATGGAATCGATGGTGTAATGAAAGTTATGCGGCCCAGAATCAGCAAAATCTCTCACTTCAGTCCACTTTTGCGGCAAACCACCAGCCGGAGTAACTAAAATATACTCATCTTCTCGGCGTTCTAAAATTGGTGCTGTTTGTAACTGGAAACTTTGACCGGGTGTACCATCACTAATTCCCAATCGCTCATCTTGAATCAGCGTACTATGGCTAGCCCTAACAGTACCGCCAATTGAACGCACTGCTAAACCAATGATTCGTGGCGGACGATTGTAACCAGTTTCATTCGCTTCTGTGCTTACAAAGCTACAGCGCAACCAGCGACCTCGATAAGAGGTAAAATTAGCCACAGGCCAAATTTGAGGTAAATGCAGACGTACCTCTGCACCTTGAGAGGGGTTTTCACCTTCTTGGGCGATTTCATAAAAACTGAAACCGCGAGTTTTATCATCTGATTCTTGCAATAAAACTGATTGCCAATTTTCCCCATCCCAAGCTTCCCATCTCCGGGGTGGTTGATTGGGGTTAATTCCCGCAGGAGTAGCCGCAGCTCCTTGGAAAATAATTTCTAAAACATTAGCGTCTAAAGGATCGTCAGAATTAATTGCTAAATAAAAGCAGTTACCAGGCTGGGGTTCCTCTTCAAATATCGGTTGTTCGTTACCTGTCCAGTAACCGTTAGATTGACGAGTCCAGGAAGTTGTGACTCTTTCGCGCAGAGATTGGGGAATATCTTCGGTAGTTTGGGCAGTTAAGAAATGTTGGATGCGGGGTTTGCCGATAATTAGAGGAGAATCTGTGCTGAAGGTAATTGCTTCTGTGGTTTCAGTGCGGATAGTTGAAGCTTCTAATCCTGCGGGAATCGTGTAGGCTTCAGGGAGTGCAGTGCTTAAATAAAAAGTTAATTCCGTGCGGGCTGGGGCGGGAGGCTGGAGACGAATACCTAGTAATTCTAAAAAAGCAACATAATTTTTTCGAGGTACTTGGTTAAATCTGAGCAACATTTGGTCAGTTAACCAAGCAAATAACTCAATGAGCGTAATTCCTGGGTCGCTGAGGTTGTGGTCAGTCCATTCTGGACAGTAGCGAGGAATACGCATAATACATTCTTCCACCAAATCATCAAAGGCGCGATCGTCTAAGTTGGAAGAAGGTAATTTCGGTAAAAAATCAAAGTTCACGATTCCTCCCCAGCCGAAACCAAATAATATGGATAAACAAAACTATAAATATCGGGACTATCTTTAAGTCGATAATTGATGATGATGTCCACTCTGCCACGCACAGGGTCAGGATCGGTAACAACTTCATCGATAGTAATGCGTGGTTCCCAAACTTCTAAAGCTTCCAAAACATAAAGACGGATTCGCAGTAGGGTATCGCTATTTAAAGGTGCAAACGCTAGTTCCGACAAGCGCGAACCAAAGGTAGGTCGATAAACCCGCTCACCTACACCTGTGCGGAGGATAATCCAAATAGATTCTTTAACTTTTTGATCTTCACGGCTAAGTTGTATCCCACCTTGCACGTTTAAATGCAGTGGATAAGCCCAACCTGTTCCCAAATAGGCTCGATCGCGACCATAAACCATATCTGGCACTTAGACAGCTGTTACATGGATATCTTCAAAGATATCGGCACAGAAGGTTTAAGCCTATTCGCCAAAGGTCGAACCCTCCCGGTAATTCAAAATTCAAAACTTGTACTGAGCGTAGCTGAAGTATTCAAAATTCTCTGAAACTGGGAACGAGGTTTAAGACAAGAGTGAGAAATTATTGAGATGCACTACAGTTAATTTCTAGTCTTGAGTACAAAGACCTTTATTTAAACTGTAACTGAATCGTATTAGAATATATTATTAAAAAAGTAATTCCAACCAAGATAAACAAGATTAAAGTAGCAATTAGACCACGATGGAGAGAGATAGCATTAAGAAGTACTAATAGCCATATCAAAGCAACCTCAACTGCACTAGCAATCGGTAGAAGAGTCATAACCTTTACTAGCTGAGGAGTTCGTAAAAAACCAAACCAAGGAGGCTGTAACCATATCTGGATAACCTCTATTTCTAAGAAAAAAATTTGTAAACCTACTATTGCTATCAGTAATTCAACGATCCCCCGAAATAATTTACTTATCATTTTTCTGCTCTAGTCAAACCTCTTTCAGGTAAATAATCACGAATTGCGGCTGATTTAGTGCCTATTTCTCCAATCAGCCGCCAATCAAAACAGTGGGATTACCTTTGATAATTTTATTCGGCGGCCCTAATGCTTCTAAAACAGTGTCGCCCATCCGACAGGCAGGCAGATTGTTAATCAGCACTGTCTGACTACCGTCAATCACAACTCCAGGGCCGTGAGGAGGGACGGGCAAGGGTGTGGCGCAATTATGAATATCAGCACCAGCAGCAGCAGCAGCGATCGCACTACCCATAGTAGCTGCTGATGTTGCCTTTGTAGTTTGTTCCGCAGCTAAGGCAGCAGGTGCTCCTGGTGTACCAGCCGCCGCAAGGGTAGCAGCCTCAGCCACTTGGATAGCTGTATCAGAAGCGGTTTTGGCGGACTGCAAACCTGGTACTGCTGCTGCAAGTACGCCCCGCCACGCAGGTAAAGACCCAATCAACACATTCCGACTACCCGGCCCTCCTGTTAAAACTGGGGGTAAAGGATGCGCCACATTGTCAGTAATTCTTGCTGCTGGTCTACCCACGACAACCTCCTATTGTGTTAATTACGAATTACGAATTACGAATTAATTAAGTCGAATCAACGCACCTTTAACTGTAATCGTACCGTTGGCTGAAATATCGATATTTCCGGCAGCATCTAATGACATATTACCTGTTGATTTCACTGAAACAGATTTAGCCATATCGTCCATTTTGATTCTATGACCGCCTTTGGTTTCAATCTCTATGCACCTTTGACTGTCATTAAGATATATTTTGTGACCGTATTCAGTTTCTACGCGAATACCTTTTTTGCTCGTTCCTTTATCTTCTTCAATAAACTGTAGAGTATGACCTACACGAGTTTTAATGGTGCGTAATCTTACACCACTTGTAACTGAATCCCTTACCTTTTCTGGTGGTGCATCCTTGCCATTCCATACTCCGCCAATAACGTAGGGACGGTGGATATCGCCATGCTCAAAACCTACTAAAACTTCATCGTTTACCTCTGGTAAACAGTCAAAACCTCTATTTTTGCCTGCTCCCACAGCTACAACTCTCGCCCAGTCACTTGTATGTTCTTCTGTGAGCGTGGGAAACTTAACCTTCACTCTACCCCATGCCTCTGGGTCTTTGTTATCAGTGACAATCCCCACTAATAAAGTCTCAGATGGCTGGAGACGTTTTTCTGGAGATAGAGTTGTGAATAAGCTACCAGAACGTAGTCCCCGCACGCTGAAATAAGTTTCATAAACGCGCTGACTAAAGAAATGGCGGGCTTCTGTAACATAATACTTACCACTATAGCGATCGCCCATACCCTGAAGATTAATAACCCGTCCCGGTCGAATCTCAGGATTCCCTTCTGCTTTGGCATCTGCATAAACAAATTCTCCCCCTAGTTCATCACACAAAGCCTGAGCCATCGTGTCTGCTTGTTTTTTACTGGCAACAGGTTTATCTACAACAATCATTTTGGGAGACTTAAGATTAGAAAATGCATTACTAGTACTACTTCCTAGCCGATTACCTGTCTCGGTTATTTGCTTTTCTTTCTTGGCTGTTCCACTAATCAATTTTTTCTGGGTATAGTCCCAGGCGCGTACTTCTACAGAACTTATCTGTTCAGCACTGGTAACGCGGGTACTAAATTTATTAATATCAACTAGCCATTTTAATGATAAAGAACCCTGAGTTTTTGGTTTGCAAAAATTGAGTTTTTCCTCTGTAATAAATAATTCAAAACCAATGCGAGCAGCCCTTTCTCGCAAAAACTCCATATTGGTTTGATTTTCTTGAAATACATACTTATGAACTTCACCAGTTGCTTCTATATTGCCAAGCTTTATGCCTACTTCTTTAACTATTTGCTTAACTATATCGCTATCAGTTTTATTTAAAAAAGAACGATTATAACGACCTCTGTGCAGGCGATGAGAAATATCATAACCGCGAACAATGATATCAGCTTCAGATTTTTCATTGAAGTTAACTTCCATCGCTGTAATTTCGCCTTCAATGAGGAATTCTCCTACCTCCTCTTGGAAGTTATTATCTAGAGTCGTACTAGAAGTAAAACCCAATTTCACTTTTTTCCCAATTTTAAATAAAGGCTCATGTCGCCAAGCCTTATTTTCTGGTCGGTCAGATGCGGGAATATAGCTGTTATGGATTACTAGCGTAAACATTGCTGGTAAATGAAGGCTTTCTTCGATTGTGATTTGCAACAAATCCTTCATTAATTCAGGAGAAGCTTGTTTTCCATCTATTTGTATTTTAGGTTCGCTTAAATAAAGGCTTTTTTTTGCAGGCATAATTATTAATTTATAACTTATGGAATGTTCAGTAACACCTCTTTGGCTGAAGACGCGATTCATCGCGTCTCTACAAATGGTCTATTTGTCGCATTCTTTTTTCAAATTGGTATTACTTATTTTGTCTTACTCAGTGTTTGTCCTTTTGGATCTCCCGCACGAGCATTGCCTGTAGAAGCAGATTGACGGCCTCCAGGAAGGTTATTCTTATCTACTTCTTGCAAGGCTATATCTACCAGTGCCCTTACTGGTGTACCATCACTCAAAAACATATTTAAAGTGTAGGTTAAACTCGTGATTACACAATAAAAATACTCGTTTCCCCATGTAAATATATAAACAGGTGGTCGTTTATCAGTTGCTTTACTGATAGTTTCTACTCCTTTCTTAATTTTATCTATATATTTTGTCATCACCGACTCTTTTGTTTCATAAGTATCATAAAGTAACTGTTTGAGCGTGAATTTGTAAGGTTCAACGCCAGAAAAGTTTACTTTCGGAAGTAGAGTAGTTCCTCTATTACCATCCTTACTTTCCCACTTAACAGTCCGAGAGAAACTAATATCTGTAGGATTAAACATTAATTCAATATCTGGCGCTTCACCGTTATAAGCTACAAGTTTAGCTTTCTCAAGTTGCGGTTGACGTTTTTGAATAACAATAATTGCTGGACTTGCCATTTGAGTATTCTCCTAAAATTAATTATTGAATACGAATTTACCAAGGTAATCTACCAGAGGAACCACCATGACGTTCTCGCTCAATTTCTATTAGTTGTCGTAATCTGCTATAAACTTCACGAGCTAGAGCTTCAATATCGGCGGTATCATCTTTATCATCTTCTTGAAAAATGGAGGATGCGCTCTCTATCGTCTCAGTTACTGGTGCTATTTCTCTAGATATGTCGGGTGGAGTAACTTCTCCACCATCAGCAAAGCCTCTAGCTGAAGGAAGATGTTTAGCAAAAACTTGTGGTGATTCTGAAACATGAGAAAGTTCATAATTTTGGCTATTAAATTCTCCATCATTAAAATTAAAACTAGTGAATTCATCATCATTTCCATTTAGTAAATCTTCCACACTCGACCATTGAGAAGGTGTATTTGACCATTGAGAAGATGTCTTAGTGGGAGAATTTGCTTTTCGGAAAATCAGGGGAGGCGACGAGTATTGAGGTGAGGATTCACCTACATCAATTGTTTGATTGTGAAGGGTATGAATCTCTGGAGAATTGAGAATAGAAAGTTTCTGTTTATTAATATTCAACCCCAAGGAAGAAGGAATTAAAGAATTGGATATCTCAGGTGAATCAGTCTCAGCGCTTTTTAGCTGTAATGAAGTGTCTGGAAAAGAATCGACTTTAGTCGGAGTCTCTGAAGAAATTGTTTCTTCTGGTTCTGTGGAATTGGGTGTCTGTAAACTTGGAAGAATAATATCTTGGGGTGTTCCACCCGTGTTGATGTGATGTAGTAAAGGTAAATGTTTCTGTGCATCTCTAGTATTAATCACAAACTCCCCAGGCGTAAGCATTGCAGGTACTGTATCCGAGGCTGCTATTTGCTGGCGATTTTCAACGCGGGAATCTGTTACGTGGCCACCAGTAGCATAACCTTTAGGTGCTGGCAAATTTTCTGCGATCGCATTTTGCTCAACTTGAGGTAGTGTGTTTACCTCATTTTGTGGGGAGATGGGATTATCTGAGGTATCAACAAAGGTTAATATTTCAGGATTTTCTTCATTTGTTACCGCAGAGGTAAATTCTGATTCTACTATTTGTTCATTGTCAATAATTTCCCTGAAAATACTCGCAGTTTCACCAATCTCTGGCGATGTGGTGGTAATTGGTGCGATCGCAGTTTCACCAATCTCAGGCGATGTGGCGCTAACTACTGGCGTTTCAGAAATCTCAGTTGATGTGGTGGTAATTGGTGCGATCGCAGTTTCACCAATCTCAGGCGATATGGCGCTAATTATTGGTGTTTCTCCAATCTCTGGCGATGTAGCGGAAAGTGGCGCGATCGCAGTTTCACCAATCTCAGGCGATATGGCGCTAACTACTGGCGTTTCAGAAATCTCAGTTGATGTGGTGG
>NZ_JAVRCL010000098.1:0-20990 GCF_034530775.1 Nostoc sp. DedSLP04
TAATTTCAGTTATTTACTACTTGCTTATGTCGGAAAGTGACAGAAGAGGGTTATAGCAACAGCCAACGTGGTTAGGACATTAACAGATGATAAAACTTAGACACAACAAGACTTTTCACCCAATCCCCAGTCACCAGTCCCCAGTCCCTTGCTATATCGGGGGATTTAGGGGGAGCTAGAACGTTTTGCTACTATGAAGAGGACTTTTCAAACATCCTCTAAGAGGATGTTTGAAAAGTATTTTTAGTAACTTCTAGACCTCGGAAACCTAACCCCCCTAGCCCCCCTTCCCTACAAGGGAATGGGGGTTTTAAAGCCTCTCTCCGTTTCGGGGAGAGGAATGGAAGTGGGGTCTCTGGTATACTTTACGACTTTTCAAACAACCTCTAAGGTATTAGCCTTATCCAACCTATAATTTTGTGAATTTGTTGATAAAGTTTGAAATTTAAGTAGAGAAAGTAGTAGATGAGTAAATTTCACTCATCTACTATAGGTAGAGTTAGGAGACAATTTGCATATATACAAGATATTTTATAGAAAAAATAATAAATTATAGCGGTGTTAGTTTAATAGACTATAAAAGTTGGGAGATAAATATGAGCATCATCTATAAATAATTTTAATATTGTTGCAATAAAAGTGTCATTTCTGAAAGTAAAGTTATCTGGCTCTGATTAACTTTAAAAAAAAGTAACAGATGGGTAAATTTTACCCCTCTGCTACAAGCAAACGGAGGTATAAACTTAATTATTTAATTGGCATGAACCAATTCTTGAGGCGCTGCGGCATCATATTCTACAGCTTTCACAAATTCTTTGAGAACGTCTTTGAGTCTTTGGTCAATTTCCTCATCTAACACGACGCTGTGATCGGCTTGTCGTTGAATTTGTTTGTCTACCGCATAAATAGTGGCTAGGATATGACGCGCTCCTAATTCAGATAACACAGGTTTGAGGGCATATTCAATTGCCAATAAATGAGCGATGGTTCCACCCAAAGCAATTGGTAACACGGGTTTACCTGTTAATGATTTTTGTGGCAGCAAATCTAGAAATGTTTTTAGCACTCCTGTGTAAGCAGCTTTGTAGATTGGGGTGGCAATAATCACACCATCTGCCTTTGCTAATAATTCTTTTGGCTGTTCTAAAGCTTGGCTCTCGTATCGTCCAAAAACTAAATCTTCAGCAGGTAAATCCCGAACTGAAATAATATCTACATGCAAGCCTTCTTGTTGTAAAAGCTGGGCAGTATATTCGACAACACCATAGGTTCTAGATGGATGTGTTGGACTACCTGCGATCGCTAAAATATTTGTCATTCAATTAAACTCCTATGCATTAATCGGAATGGGGAATGGGAAATAACCAATGCCCAATACCCTAAACTTTACTAGGATATGGATGTGGCTTTCTCCTGATGTTGCTGCTTAGGGAAATCTTCATTTGCCACAATCTCGCCAAATGGACTTAAGACGTGTTGCTTCTCCACTGCGGGTAAATTATCTAATGGCAAATGGGGAAATAGAAGTTCTGCAACTCGATAAGCTTCCTCTAGGTGGGGATAGCCAGAGAGGATAAAGGATTCAATACCTAAATCAGCATATTCTAATATCCTGGCAGCTACGGTTTGAGGATCGCCGACTAAGGCTGTTCCCGCGCCACCCCGCACTAAACCAACTCCCGCCCACAGGTTCGGGCTAATCTCTAATGCCTCACGATCGCCGTGGTGTAATTGAGTCATTCGCTGTTGTCCAACTGAATCCATTCGGGCATAAGCTTTTTGGGCTTTTGCGATCGCTTCGTCATCTACATATTTAATCAAATCATTCGCTGCATCCCAAGCTTCACTCTCGGTTTCGCGGACAATCACGTGTAAACGAATCCCAAACCGCAAAGTCCGGCCTTCTGATAAAGCAAGTCTGCGAACTGCTGCAATCTTCTCGGCTACTTGCGCCGGTGGTTCGCCCCAAGTTAGATAGACATCTACGTGCTTGGCAGCAATTTTTTGAGCCACAGGAGAGGAACCGCCAAACCACAAGGGCGGATATGGCTTTTGAACAGGTGGAAACAGCAGTTTCCCATCTTGGATATTAAGATAGTCGCCTTGGAGATTGACTTGTTCGCCACTAGCGATCGCTCGCCATACTGTCAAAAATTCATCTGTTAATTCATAGCGGCGATCGTGATCCAAATGCAAGCCATCTCCCGCCAATTCTACGGGATCGCCACCGGTCACGACATTAATCAGCAAGCGTCCCCCAGAGAGGCGATCGAAAGTCGCCGCCATCCGCGCCGCTACTCCAGGTGATACCAAGCCGGGACGAATCGCTACTAAAAAACGCATCTGTCGCGTCAGTGATACCAACGTTGACGCTACAATCCAAGCATCTTCGCAAGAGCGGCCTGTAGGCAGCAATGCCCCTGTATAACCAAGGTCATCCACCGCTTGAGCAATCTGCCGCAGATAGGGAAAGCTTACTGCCCTTCCGCCTGTAGCAGTTGCAAGGTAACGTCCGTCGCCGTGGGTTGGGATGAACCATAGTAGCTGCATGAATCCTGTCCTTTTAAACTACGGTAATTCGATAGAAGTACCGTGCTTTATTTATAGTTTTAACAATATCACATATCCTACTTAATCAAGCAAGAAGTTTTTCGTAAAACTCCGGTATCTCTATCAGAACAATGTATATTAGGCGGTGTTCAATAAGCTAGCGATCGCAAAAATTGGAAATTGGGGATTGGGTATAGATAACAATCAATAGTTCTTCTTCCCCTGCCTCTGTCTCTAGGAAGAATACATCAATGGTAGCTTTGGGTATATTAGTTTACTTATTCCTAACCTTTTGTTAAATTAACCTTAATGTACTGAAAGCCTATTGATTTGCAGTGCTTAAGTTTTCAGCTACAAAAGTGGGTAGCCATCCAGTCCACACTGCCAATAGGTGCAAAATTCCGTTCTGTCTCTAGGAGAAATAAGGCAATGGGGCCGATGTTTATTGCTGCCAACGATTGGCCACATATAGCGTTTAGATTGTCTTTGGCGCTCCTGGTTGGTTGCTTGATTGGATTCAACCGTCAGCAAGGAGGTAGACCAGCAGGGATGAGAACATTTATGCTCGTGAGTATGGGGGCAGCATTATTTGTGATGATTCCTTTGCAGGTTGAAGGCGAGAGTCCCTATGCTGCTACCAATGCACTGAGTCGCACAATTCAAGGTGTAGCTACCGGGGTTGGATTTCTTGGAGCCGGATTGATTTTACAAGAGTCTCCGAGAAAATCTGCAACGCCAAAAGTAAAAGGTTTAACTACAGCCGCCTGTGTCTGGACGGCGGCCGGGTTGGGGGCTGCAATTGGTTGTGGTCTATGGCAAATGGGATTATTGGGAGGTTTACTAACCCTAATTACTTTAAGTGGGGTAAAGCGGCTCAATCGCACATTTGTATTTCTGACAAGTCAGGGTAAACAAGGGACTATTGAGGATATCACAACCATCTCTGATGAAGATGATTGATTCTCTATTGTTATGCTCTAGTTGAAAACTATACTTGTATTGTCCAAAATTAAGTCAAATCGATCGTATTGCCGCCTAGTATTTTATTGAAAAATAATTTGTTGTTTCAAAGCTTATTTTAATCAGTTTCTCAGGGCTAATTCAGAGCGATCGCTGATTATAGTCATTCATGTAGGGAATCCCGTACTGGAATAGATTGCCCAGTGAACCGGAAAATAGAAAATAATAGATATATGGACAAACGCTATTTTTTACAGGCTAGTGCAGTCATAGTCGGCACAGCACTGTTATCAAGGTATATCAATTGGGGGTCACAAGCAATGACAACTTCTCAAAGTGGATTTGAAGTTACCAAACCAGAGTCAGAATGGCGCACCATTTTAACGCCAGAACAGTTCAATGTATTGCGTAAACATGGAACTGAACGCCCTTACACCAGTCCATTGGATAAGAAATACGACAATGGTACTTATTATTGTGCCGCGTGTGAACTACCACTGTTTACATCTGATACCAAATTTAATAGTGGTACTGGCTGGCCTAGCTTCTTTAATCCAATTGAAGGTGCGATCGCCACAACTGTAGACAAGTCGTTGTTTATGACCAGAACTGAAGTGCATTGTAGTCGCTGTGGCGGTCATCTGGGTCATGTTTTTGATGATGGGCCTGCACCCACTGGCAAGCGCTACTGCATGAACGGTGTTTCACTGAAATTTGAGCCTGCTTGATAAATTGCGTCACCGATAGCGTAGCATTAGCGAGTCAAGACCTTCCTGTGTCGCTAACGCTGCACTATCGAGCGTCACAGCCCGTCCTAACATCGCACACACAACTTAAATCATCAGATTTTGATACTTGACCAAGAGTGAATAAATTTTTGACAATTACTTTTCCTATTCAGTCCTACTGGACGAAATATTGTCAATGTAAGGAAATGCAACTCTTGGTCTTCGCTAAAACTATTTACCTAAATCGTTCTATTTGCCTGGGTCTTTTTTCTCCTTTTTGTCTTTAGGATCTTTTTTAGGTTTTTTAGCTTCTTTATTACTTTTTCTTTCCTTCGACATCAGCGTTCTCCAACTAAGTTAATCAGTAAAAGCTTTCGCATTCTGCCGTCAGGAAATCAGGATATTACTTACCTGATATTCTTTTATGGTAAAAAAGAAAGTATCAGACAGAAATGCTACTAACTACCATGATACGGTGTTGTTTGATTTTCTTCTTACAGCCTTTTTGATCTATTTGAACTACATTCGCCTGTAGGGTAGCACAGCTAGCTGTGCTACCCTAATTATTTACAGCGTCGCTACCAGATCCTTTAAGCGATCGCGTCCATCCCGAAAGACGGGCCAACCATCCCCCACCAGCACTGCTTCTACCCGACTCAGTTGAGCCAACCTGCGAATAGAAGCAACAGCCTCCTCTCGATTCAACAGCTTGTCATCTGGTAAAATTGTCAAGCTACCTGCTTTGCGTGCCCGTACTAAATCCCCTGTAATTAAAGTTGTCTCTTCCAGTAACAGAGCCAACTCACCGGGAGTTTTAGAACCATTGAGTTCAATTACTTCCAGTCCTGGGACAAATTCTTCACCATCAGATAGCCAGCGATCGCAAGGTATAGGAAAAGTGTCTTTTTCTGCAATCGGGCCAGCAATTTTAGCATAAGTTTGATCGGCAATTTCTTTACTTGCCCTGACATGCTCAGAATTCGTCAGCACAATCCAAACCACACCGCCGAGGGATTTTAGATGATTCCAATCATGGTTTGATAGGGCTACTGGGTCAATCAAGATGTTGCCATCTGGCCGAATCCAGGCAATCCCATTGAAATCAATATTTCTTGCCGGATTGAAATTAGACCAGCTATAAAGATCGGGACGGTGCAAAGATTTCATGATGATTCTGGATCAGTACTTCAATAATTGACTATTAATCTCAATAATTAAGTATATAGATAATAAGGGCATTGGGCATTGGTTATTATTCTGCTTCCCCTGCCTTCCCTGCCTCCTCTACTCCCTTGCTTCTTCCTCTGGATCAAAAATTTGAGTATACTACGATAAATCTATCAATATTATGGTTTTATCTGGGCTACAGAATTCCCGGATAACGGCAATCCAAGATTAACGGAGGTATAGGGGTGAGTAAGATTGGGCGGCAAAAAATATCAGCGAAGGCAGAACAGTTTACAGAGTCGGTGATTCGAGAAATGACCAGGGTAGCACTGCAATACGATGCGGTGAATTTAGCGCAGGGGTTCCCTGATTTTCCTTGTCCTTTGGAGTTGAAACAGGCAGCATATCAGGCGATAGAGGCAGATGTTAATCAGTATGCCATTACTTGGGGCGATCGCCCATTTCGTCATGCGATCGCTAACAAAGTCCGTTGGTATCTCGGCTTAGATATCGATCCCGAAACCCAAATCACCGTCACCTGCGGTTCTACAGAAGCAATGGCATCTGTGATGCTGGCGACAGTCGATCCGGGTGACGAAGTAATTGTATTTGAGCCATATTATGAAAACTACGGCCCCGATGCGATTTTAGCTGGTGCTATACCCCGCTACGTAACACTCCATCCTCCCCATTGGACATTTGATGAAGCACAGTTGCGTCAAGCTTTCAATGCCAATACCAAAGCAATTATTATCAACACACCCCATAATCCCACAGGTAAAGTCTTTAGCCGTGAAGAACTCACCTTAATTGCTGAACTTTGTCAAAAATGGGATGTGTTAGCGTTCACTGATGAAATCTATGAACATATTCTCTATGACGGCACTCAACATATTGCCCTAGCGACTCTTCCTGGAATGGCAGAACGCACCGTTACTATTAACGGTTTGTCCAAAACTTATAGCGTCACTGGATGGCGAGTCGGTTACATTCTGGCAAACCCCGAATTGACAGGGGCGATTCGCAAAGTCCATGATTTTCTCACCGTTGGCGCACCTGCACCATTGCAACGAGCCGGAGTTGCCGCTATGCAACTGCCACCATCCTATTATGAAGAACTAGGCAAACTTTATCACCAGAAGCGAGACAGCATTTTACAAATTCTAGACCAAGTTGGCATTCCCTATTTCGTTCCTCAAGGAGCCTATTACGTTCTTGCAGATATTTCCAAATTTGGCTATAAAACAGATGTTGAATTCACTTACCATCTGATTAAAGATATCGGTGTCGCTGTAGTTCCCGGTTCCAGCTTTTTCAGCCAACCAGAAAAAGGACATTCATTGATCAGATTTTGCTTTAGCAAAAGACCTGAGACATTACAAGCAGCGAGCGATCGCTTACTGAAATTGCAATCAAATCTATAACCTACATCATATCTTATGTAAGTTGTGAAAATTACTTTTTTCGAGGAAATTTTCTTTTAAGTGCAGTTGAAATTACATTATGAATTACGAATTTTTTAAGACATATATTTTGAAATTAATATAAGTTAATAAAACTCTATTTAATAGAAATTTACAAATGCTTTATTAAGGCATTCATTTATTAAAAATAATAACATTATTTTTAAATTAAATTTAACCCTAACTTTTGATCCCGATGTATATCTGACTTGCCAAATTAAACCCCACTTAGAAACGAGGCTTTTTAAGCCTTAATGTATAGCATTCCCCAGGAAAACAACACCAAAATAGTGTAGAATTTATTCAATTTTCCGGTAATTATATCGGGATAGTAGGCTTAAAAATTCTGGATTAAAAACCCCATTGACTCTTTAAAAGGATAAGACTAATGTGATGAGTAGTCCTTTCAAGGACACTATTTATGCATCAAAAAATCAGGAGGTATTTCCGATGATGATGATGATGATGACTGAAACCATGACTCCAGAAATGCAGACTTGCATGGATGTTTGTATGGACTGTCATAAAATGTGCATGGAAACCATGACTCATTGCATGAGCAAAGGTGGTCAGCACATGGATAAGAACATGATGAGCATGATGAGTATGATGCGCGATTGTTCTGAAATGTGCATGATGTGCATGAATATGATGATGAGCGGTTCTGAGTTCATGGAACGCACTTGTATGCTTTGTGCTGAAATGTGCGATCGCACTGCAATGGCGTGTGAGATGATGAGCGATGACGCGAAAATGATGGAATGTGCTGCTGCTTGCCGTAAGTGTGCAGAGTCTTGCAGAAGTATGCACATGATGCCCGCATAATTTCACAACAATCTAGCAGAAGTTTCTCTGCAACCTAATATTCAAGCGCTCAGACTCTTTGGAATCTGGGCGCTTGAAGTAATTTAATCTTTTTTGTTAGCTGAACTCTTGTGTCAATCTTGTATACACTTTCCTTAGCATCCACTCTTTGACTACTTCACCAAAATCTTTGAAATCTATGATTTTGGTAAAAATATCTTGATTTAAATCCATTCGCTCAATCAGCTTTGTTAGAAATACATCCTCAAAGCCATATTTAAAGTTTTGAATTGAGTTACTTTTGGCTTGTTGTGATAATGTATTATCCTGAACTAGTGCTTCTTCAATTTGGCTGAAAAAATATTTGTCTGCTTCAGTAAAATCAGTTCTAAATCTTTTGTTGAGAATATCGATAATCTCTGAAAGTTTAGCCTGTTCTTCTTTATCTCTTGGTATACCAGCTTCGGTTATAGGTTGTAGAGATAACTCTATATTTTTTTCTAAGACTATTTGACCTTCTCGGATTTTTTGTAGTCGATAATATTCTAGTGCAACTTCATCAATAAGTTTAAAAGCTTCACTTTGGCTAAGTTTTGGTAATTTGGTTTGCAAAAGACGAGCAAAAGCATAAAACTTTTCTAGTTCCCCATCTGCAAATGGCATAATCTGTGCTAAGAATGCATATAACCGGATAAACGCGGTTAGACTATTTTTAAACTCATCTTGCTGTTCTTCACTTAAACCTTTAAAACGGTCTACAGTAGGATCAATAAAGGAATGCAGTCTACTTTGATCTTGATTATTTACCTTTTCCTGAGACTTAAAAAATATCTTGGCAAAAGCATCTACCTCACTAGACCAGATAATCTGGTAGCTCTCTAATCTATTTTTTAAATCATACAGTCTGTTAGGATCTGTTGTTGCTATTAGTGTTGTTTGTTCGTAATAAGGCTGGAAAGCATCAATAATTTCCTGCTCATCATTAGCAAAATCTAAAACAAAAGTGTCTTCTTTACCGGGACAAGTGCGATTCAAGCGAGAGAGGGTTTGTACAGCTTTGACACCAGAAAGTTTTTTATCTACATACATGGTGTGCAATAATGGCTGATCGAAACCAGTTTGATACTTGTCTGCTACAATCAGGAGTTGATATTCAACCGTTTCAAATTTGTCGGGTAGTTCTTTTTCACCAAAGCCGTTGATATCAGATTCAGTGTACTCGATGTAAGTTTCTCTATCGGTAAAAGCAGTAAAGGCTACTAATGCTTTGATGTCTGCATAACCTTGTTTCTGTAAGTAGTTGTCGAATTCTTCTTTATAGCGGATTACATGGGGTCGAGAAGCTGTAACCACCATTGCTTTAGCTTTACCGCCAATTTTATGCATCACGCATTGGCGAAAATGCTCGATAATAACTTGAGTTTTTTGGGCTAGGTTGTGTGGATGGAGTGATAAAAATTTAGCGATCGCTCGACTTGTTTTCTTTTTGCTAATATTAGGATCGTCTGCGATCGCCTTATTGATTTTGAAGAAAGTTCTGTAGGTTGTGTAATTTTGCAACACATCCATAATGAAACCTTCTTCAATTGCCTGCCGCATGGAATACAGATGAAAGGGTTCTGTTTGCCCTTGGGAGTTCATGTGGCCAAAGTCTTCTAAGGTTTTTGGCTTGGGTGTGGCTGTGAAGGCAAAGAAGCTCAAATTTGGTTGTTTACCACGGCTACGCATGGACTTACGAATGTTATCTTCAATATCATCTTCCTCGTCAACCATGCTTTCTTGTTTGGCTGAAAGACTTAAATCGTTGATAGAAAGCACTTCTTTCATTTTCTTGGACGCTTCGCCACTTTGAGAACTGTGGGCTTCGTCCACAATTAGGGCGTAATTGCGTTTAGGTAGTTCGCCAATCTTGTTTTTTTGTAAGATTTCCCGAATCTTATCTAAGACAAAGGGAAATTTCTGTAAGGTAGTAATAATGATATTAGTACCAGAAATCAACGCCTCAGCTAGTTGTGCAGAGTTTTTATCAATTTTTTGCACGACTCCTTGCTTATGCTCAAACTGGTAAATTGTATTTTGAAGTTGCTGGTCTAATACTTTTCTATCAGTGATAACGATAACTAAATCGAAAACTCGCTCATCTCGATGATTATATAAGCTAGCAAGTTGATATGCTAACCAGGCAATAGAATTACTTTTACCACTACCAGCAGAATGCTGAATTAGGTAATCTTGTCCTGTCCCCTTAATTTTGGCATCTGCGGTTAGCTTGCGAACTACATCTAATTGGTGAAACCGAGGAAAGATGAGGCTTTCTTTTTTGGCAGATTTGTGGTTTAGTTTAATGTTTTCTTGCTCTAGGTGCAAAAAACGAGATATAATATCTAACCAACTGTCTTTTGCCCAGATATCATCCCAAAGGTAAGCGGTTTTGTAACCCTTTGAGTTAGGTGGGTTGCCTGCACCTTTGTTATAGCCTTTGTTGAAGGGTAGAAAACGGGTGTTGCTGCCATCAATGCGGGTAGTCATCCAGATTTCATCGGGGTCTACAGCAAAATGCACCAAACAACGCCGCTTGAATTGAAATAACAAATCTCGGTTATCCCGGTCTTGAATATACTGGTGCTTGGCTTTTTCTACATTTTGTCCAGTGAACTGGTTTTTTAGTTCTACTGTGGCGACTGGTAAGCCATTAATACTCAGCAGCAAATCTAGGGAGTTTTGATGATTAGCACTGTAATGCACCTGACGAGTCACAGTCAGGATGTTTTGCTCGTAAAGTGCTAAAGTATCGGGGTTTAGACTGCTGGCAGGTTTGAAGAATGCCAATTTGAAGCGTACACCGTAGTCAATGATCCCATAGCGCAGCACGTCTAACATCCCGCGATTTTCCAATTCTTGGCACAGCCGTTGGATGAACTTGGGTTCAACTTCAGCACCATGAATGTCTGTCAGGTTTTGCCATGCTTCTGGCTGAGAATTCTGAATAAACCGTAGCAGGATGACTTTATCAAGCGCTAATTCTTGACTAAAGTTGCTAGCATTGCCTTCTTCATAGCCACCATTACTCACTAAAGCGTGAATAATTGCATTTTCAAAAGCTTTTTCAGTTGTCTGAACAGTTGCAATCATGGTTGTGCCTCAGTCTGTTCAATGATTTTCACGGCGGTTAAAAATTGCTCATAAGCAACCTGACGGAGAATTTCGTGTAATTTGCCGCGTTGGAATTCATTTAAGTCTAACTTTAAATTGTCTACTTCGTTGTAGCAAAGGTTGACAAAACTGATTTCATCGTTATGTAAAAATTTTACTATGTCTGGTTTTTTATCAGGCAGATTGTTTATGAGTTCGCAGGTATCGGGGTCAAAATACTGATGCACTAAATTTTGGATACCAACAATGGGACGACCTTGATAGTGAGGTTTGCCATTACTAGATTGCCACTGAATACCAAAGACTTTGCAATTTCCTGAGCGATAAACTTTCCCGATTTGTGGTGCGCCTCTGATACCGGATGAAAGAAGCGAAGTATCCCGAATTTTGTTAATAAGCAGTTTTAATGGTTGCATATCTAGCTTGATGTCCTTGATTCCGACCTCTTCGTAAAGCTCTAAAATCAAATCATCACTTTCAAGATCACCGATAAAGCAGACAGGTTGAGAATCATCTAATAAGTAAGGTTGGGCTGTAAATACTTCTTGTTTTAGATCGTAGAACAGCCGCCACACAGAAAATTCACTGGTTTGCCAGCGCCAACCGCCAAATATAAATTGAGCTTCGCTTCTTGCATAGTCGTAGTCTGGGCGACTCAATTCACTGAGATCAATCGCTTGAGCGAGGTCGGTGAAGAGGGATTTTATATGATTTAGTATATCTAACAAATCGGTTTGGGGATTTTTCAGGGCGGGAGAAGTGTTGATTGTTTGAATTAGGTTAAGAATCATCGGGTATGCGCGGTTGGTTTCGCCTGCAAAACAGATGAAACAGTCTCTTCGGGGCAATTCAAACAGTTTTACTCCTGCTTCCCAGCGTTCGCCAGCAGAAAGACAGCTATCGGTTGCAAAAATTAATTCTTGGTCGCCTGCGGGTGTGTGGCGTATCCAGACTGCACACAGAGTCATGTAGCAACCTCCTCTCTGATATCAATTTTGCCTGTGACTGCTGCTGTGATGAGAGATTGGCGATATTCTTGGAGTTTATTTATCTGCTTATCTATAGTCGTAATTAGCTTATCAAACAAATATTTCTTAAGCTCAATGTATTGAAATATTTTTATTTGTTCTTCTTTAGGTGGCAAAATAATTGGTAGTGTTGAAAGAATTTCTGTGTTAAGGTTGTCCATTGTTGAACCCACAGACTCTAACGATAGCCAAGAGGCAACCCAAGGAATACTTATAAACAAGTTAAGATAGTCTGGATCAACTTTGATTTTGCTAAAACGAACCTGAATACATCCTGTACCACATAACCAACCATTATTATTTTTGTTAATCACTCCACAGCGTCCCAATTCTCCACGCCTTGCAAAAACCAAATCTCCAATCAGCAATTTGTGCCTACTCAAACGGATCGCTACTTCTTGGTTAACTGTTTTCTGATAGTCAGCAATTATGTTTCCGCGCTGAATATTGATTGGATTAACGAGTGGAATCCCATTTTCTACATATTCTGAAGCATGTAGCTGACTGCCAAAAGGCCCCGTTTGAATAGTGATTGAGAGAAAACTTAAACGGCTGACTTCCCAATGCTCAGGAATTTTGCTAATCCAAGCAATACCAGAATTTTTCATTGGGACGTTTGAGTTTAGCCCTTTGGTTACAGCTTGGTTAATCAGGGCAGTGCGTTTTTCTTCGAGGAGTTGGATGAGGCGTTGTTTTTTAGCGATGAGAGTGTCAATTGCTGTGGTTTTGCGGTCTAGGAAAGAGGCGATCGCTTTTTGTTCTTGTAGTGGTGGTACACAAATATTTATACTCTTAATATGTTTATAACTAAGTCCATATCTTGTAATTCCTGTGGCTAAACTTGAAAACTGAGATTTTATGCTTGTGCTGAGAATCGAAAAAAGTAGATATCGTCCATCTAATTTATCTATAAAAGGTCTTAAAATTGAGAGGTGATAGCCACATAAAACGTTTGGTATTTTTTCAACTACTAAAGAAGGAACAGCAATATCATCTGGTGTTTCTGAATCTTTTGTTATTAAGACATCATTTATTTGGAGACTAAATTTTTCTACTTCAGAATTTGTAGCACTAGCTTCCATGAAGTCAATTCTAGAATCTATAAACTTATTGTAATAAACATTTACATAATTACACAAAAGTACTTTTTTCTCATTTTCATTGTTTTTTTTATCAACATTACTTAATATAATTTGTACAAGGTTACTCAGAGTCTCTATATTCCAATGTCTTGGTATTTCTTCAATCCAAAGAACACCAGAATCTTTCATGTGTTGTTTTTTAATAATATAATTCATTACAAAATTTCCTCCAACATTCCCTGAATCTCCTCTTCTAAATCCTTAATCTCCTGCTCAATCTCCTCCAAAGGTCGCGGCGGTACATACTCATAAAAATGCCGCGTAAAGGGTATTTCATACCCAATTCTCGTTTTACTCTCATCCACCCACGCATCCGGTACATAGGGTAATACTTCCCGCTTCATGTACTCGTTAATATCATCCTTCAACGATACATTTTCATAGTCTCTCAAATCTGTATCAGGTTCATAATTACCATCTTTATCAGTACAAATATCAGCAGTTTCATCGCGTTCAGCTAAAGCATTCATAATCACTTTTTTCAATGGTGCTGAAACTTTTATATCAGCCGCTTTGAGTGCATCCGTCAAATCTTTTTCAAATTCATCTCGATTTTTATAGACATTATTCGTCCCCAAAGTTCGCAACGCTTCTTTAATTGATTCCTGTAACTTTTTCCCTTCCTCAATCTCTCGTAAAGCCACCCCACCTCGTTTTTTAGATTCAGCTAAATTCATAAACGCAGTTTCATTTTCTAACTTAACTATACGTTCATCACTCACCTGAAAATTGAGCCTGAGTGGACGTTCTACCGTAATCCGCCAATAGCCAAAATCTTCGTTATCAAAAATCTTACTAACAATGACATCCTGTTTTTTGCCATCGATATCGAGTTTGCGTTTAGCATTGTCTTGAAACTCCCCATAAATACGGGTTATCTCCTCGATTTGATTGGGCTTACCATCTTCACCATTACCAATTTCATTACGCTTACTTCCCAAGCTGCGACTCATTTTTTTGTAATAATGAATGGCGTTGATTAGCTGTATTTTGCCTTTTCGCTCTGCTGCTTTAGAATTAGTGATAATCCAAATATATGTATAAATTCCAGTATTATAAAATAATTGGTCAGGCAGTGCCGTAATAGCTTCTAACATATCGTTTTCAATAATCCATTTGCGAATATCACTTTCGCCACTGCCAGCACTTCCAGAAAAAAGCGGTGAACCGTTAAATACAATAGCGATTCTAGAACCGCCATCATCCCGCTTCATCTTAGAAATCATGTGTTGCAGAAACAGAAAGGAACCATCTGATATTCTAGGCAAACCTGCTCCAAAACGTCCATCAAATCCTTTCTTTTCATACTCGTTTTTGACGGATGTTTGTACTTTCTTCCATTCCACACCAAACGGCGGATTAGATAACATATAGTCAAATGTTTCGTGTGCCAAACCGTCAGTAGTGAAAGTATTGCCAAACTTAATATTGCTGATATTTTGACCTTTAATCAACATATCAGATTTACAGATTGCGTAGGATTCTGGGTTAATTTCCTGACCAAAAACTACAGCCTTAGAATTTTGGTTAAGTTCTTTAATGTACTCTTCTGCTAAAGACAACATTCCACCTGTTCCACAGGCAGGGTCATAGATAGTTGTCACAATACCTTCTTGAGTTAGAATATTTCTGTCATTGAGAAACAGTAAGTTGACCATCAGCCGGATAACTTCACGGGGTGTAAAATGTTCTCCTGCGGTTTCATTAGATAGTTCCGAAAATTTGCGAATCAATTCTTCAAAAACATAGCCCATCTCCATGCTGTTTACTTCATCTGGATGAAGATTGATTTCAGCAAAGTTTTTGACAATTAAAAATAGTAGATTTGCTTCATCTAAACGATTAATTTGGTCAGTAAAGTTAAAATATTCAATAATTTCTCTTCCAGCAATAGAGAAGCCATTAATAAAGTTTCTGAGATTAGCAGCTACATTATCTGGGTCTGCCTTGAGTTTTTGAAAGGTAAACTGGCTAATGTTGTGAAAAGTTACGCCAGCTTTCTGATTTAGTAACGGCTCTGGATTTTTCAGATTCATGGACTTTAGTTTGGTTTCGTAAAATTCCATGACTACTGCTTTTGTTGGCTCTAGAACACAGTCCAAACGGCGCAACACTGTGAAAGGTAATATAACTTTACCGTAGTCAGCTTGCTTATAATCACCGCGTAAAAGTTCGGCAATACTCCAAATAAAACCAGCAAGTTTTCTTACTTTTTCCGTTCGGGACATTAAAAACTCCAGGGTAGACTCATCAACTGTAATGTCTTGGAAGCCAGCTAACTCACATTTTGCACCAGATGACTGGAAGTTGCAGCTATACAGACAAAACCCGCCTCTGCGGGTTTGAAGCTATTGCTTGCCATAATCATCCTATGTATGGTCAAATAAGCTGATGCGCGTATAGATTGTACATTTTTGCATTCAGACTGTTCTTTGTCATTGGTCATCTGTCCTTTGAAATACAAATGACTAATGACCAATGACCAATGACAACTCTCACGACTAAATATACAAATTAAATGCGTAACAGCTTAACTAATCTATCACTGCCGCCAAGTTTTCCATTATTACAGCTTCGTTGCGTCCCGTGCATCTCTGCGTTCATTCCATCAAAATCAACCGCAGAGGATCTAAACGCACATACCAAGGAAAAGGTTGATCTTTCATCGTCGCCCATTTTTCTTTGAAGACTTCAGCTTGCAGATGATAATCTTGAGAATTCTTACCAGCCAAATGAAGTTTGAGAAATAATGTCATTCTATGAGGCGTTTCATTCGTTCGTACTATCCAGCAGGGAAAAGTATTTTCCTGTGATAAATCGTTGGTAAAAATGAACTGATGGGCACGAATGCCGACATGGGATAATTCGCTCTTGACAGGTTCAATTACTTGCAGAGTGCAACCCCAATCAATCGCTTCCACCTGTTGTGATGACTGGAGAACAGCACGGGAGAAGTTTTTGCATCCAGTGAGTTGGGCGACACTAACAGTAGCAGGATGCTGGAAAATATCGTATTTGCTGCCATGATGAACGGCTCTACCATGCTCCAATACCAATAGATTCGGGCAAATCCGATAAGCTTCTTCCATATTATGAGTGACAAATAGAGTCACACCTTGATAGCCAGCTAGAGTTTCTGTCATTTGCTGCTCTAATTGACTACGCAGATGGGTATCAAGTGCGGAAAACGGCTCATCCAAAAGCAGCGCTTCCGGTTGACTTGCTAATGCTCTTGCCAAAGCTACCCGTTGTTGTTGGCCTCCAGAAAGTTGGTGTGGATAGCGATCGCCTAATCCCTGCAATTGCATTGCTATTAGTTGCTCCTCTACCTGCACTCTAATACTCCCAGCAGATAGGTTTTTGGGCAAGCCAAAAGCGATATTTTGCGCCACACTCATGTGTGGAAACAGAGCGTAATTCTGCACTAAAAAACCGATGCGGCGATCGCGACTGGGCAAATTAATTCCTTGTTCTGAGTCAAACAGAACTCTGTCATTTAAAACTATGCGCCCTCTTGTCGGCGTTTCTATCCCCGCAAGGCAGCGTAAAATCATGCTCTTACCTGCTCCAGAACCTCCTAACAATCCCAAGGGTTGCTCATCAGTACTGAAAGCAACTTTTAAATCAAAGCTAGGAAGTATTTTTTCAATGTTGACTAACAATCCACCAGATTCATAGCTAGAGTGCGGAGTATGAAGAATTTCTTCCCCTGCTCCCTGCTCCCTACTCCCTGCTCCCATCCCCTTTTCCCGCAATTCTTGCCAGAAGTTGACTGCAATAATTCCAGAGAGAGAAATCACCATAATTGCGATCGCCCAAAACCATGCTTCATTCATTGCTCCCGCTTCCACAGCAAAATAAATCGCCATTGGGATTGTCTGCGTTTGTCCGGGAATGTTACCAGCCAGCATCAACGTCGCCCCAAATTCTCCTAAAGCACGGGCAAAAGCGAGCATTGTGGCGGCGACAATGCCGGGTAGTGCTAGAGGTAAACTAATGCGCCAAAAGATTGTAGTTTCAGTTGCACCAAGGGTTCTAGCTACTCGCAGCAGATTACCATCTATTTGTTCAAAAGCTCCCAGTGCAGTTTTATACATTAAAGGGAAAGAAACTACCATAGCTGCGATCGCTGCACCATACCAAGTAAAGACGATGGTGAAGTCAAAAGTCTGCATGAATTTCCCTACAGGGCCATTTTTACCAAAAAATAGCAGCAACAAGAAACCGACAACTGTGGGCGGTAAAATCAGGGGTGCAATAAAGATACCCTCAATCAACGATTTAGCTTTGCCACGATATCCCAGCATCCAGTAGGCAGCAGCGATACCCAAGAAGAAGGTGATAAATGTGGCAAGTAACGAAGTTTTGAGTGATATCCAAAAAGGCGATAAATCCAATGGCATAGTTGCGTAGGGAAAAATTAGCTCAACTAATCCATAATTTACCAACTTTAGCTTCAATATGTTGGAAATAGTTGGTAAACTACATCACAATCAATCAAGGAAATCCCAAAAACTAGCCAAACTTTAAACAAAATTTGCGTTCAGTTGGGTATCAAATATCAGAATTCGATACGGTTTGTTATCATTTAATACTTATCTTGAAACCAACTGGTAAAATTGTTGGAGATTACCGAAGCATAAAAACCCTAGCAAACACATCCTGTTAGCAGTATCGAATGCTACCGTCAACAGAAAGTGCATCCTCCTACCAGCAATCAAAAAAAACCCCAAGACCTTTTCTTAGTATGTGGACTCAAAAGTTTAGGGCAACATTGCGTTGCAATCCTCAAGGAATACGATGTCAAAGTCAGCGCCATAGAGGATGTGCACCCCGAACATTGGGAAGTCCCAGAAGTACCTAACTTACTAGAAAAATTAATCATCGGAGACTGCCGTCAGCCAAGTGTTTTAGAGCAGGCAGGTATAAGGCAGTGTCGTTCAATACTTTTAGTAACTAGAAATGAGCGGATTAATATAGAAGCTGCCTTTGCAGCACGGCGTCTTAATCCGCACGTTCGCCTGATTGTACGTTCTGACAAACAAAATTTCAACAAACTCTTGTGGGAAAATCTCGGCAATTTTGTTGCCTTTGAACCTACTCATCTTTCAGCTCATGCTTTCGCTTTGACAGCCCTTGGTTCTGAAGCTATTGGATATTTTACCTTAGAAGGGCAACTATTGCAAGTGATAAAGCATCAGGTACAAGCGAAAGATAGCTGGTGTAATGGCAAGCCAGTACATAGACTCAATCTGACAACTCGCCGCATCTTGAGTCACAAACCTGTTGCATCTAAGCTAAGCAAAGAATTGTTTGGCTGGAACCCAGAGGCAGAAGTGCAGGTAGGAGACACGCTAGTTTACATTGATGTGGCATACGATTTAGCTTTCTCTGAACAACGTCGGCAATCTCATAGCCAAAAGTGGCAGTGGCAACAGTTTATCCAAGGTATCACAGCGAAAAATCTCAAGGATAAAATAGTACAATTTTGGCAATCTTACTACCAAAGCCAAAATCAAATCCGGCGAATTGCAACAATCTATGCGATTACTGTACTCATCTTGTGGTTTGTGGGAATAGTTCTTTACCGCTTATATTATCCTGACATCAACATCCAAGAAGCTTTCTATGCGACAGCAATTTTGCTCTTGGGAGGATACGGAGATTTATTTGGCGGTGTTGAGTTTGCATCGCAATCAAAACCCTCAGACGCTATCCCTTGGTGGTTGCGGTTGTTTAGCCTGGGACTGACGTTGACAGGTCAAGCTTTCGTGGGAGTATTATATGCACTGCTGACTGATGCTCTTGTCACTTCAAGATTCCATTTTTTCAATTCTCGTCCTCCCATACCACAACGCAACCATCTGATAATTATTGGCTTAAATCGCTTGGGACAAAAAGTGGCTGCTCTTTTGCAAGAACTCAACCAGCCGTTAGTAGCAATTCATCCTACCATTCTCGACCAAGAAACTTTACCTGATATACCCCTTATCGTTGGTAATGCAACCGAAGCACTCACGAAGGCGAATCTCTCCCATGCTAAAAGCATCATTTTAGTTGGGGACGATAATATGGAAAATCTGGAAATTGGTTTGATGGCTCATGCAATGAACCCTGCCACTACCTTGATTATCCGCTCTCAAGACCGCCAATTTAGTGATAATGTCGCCCCTCTGTTCCCTTATGCTCAAGTTATATGTGGCGCGGCTTTGTCGGCAGAAGTCTTTGCTTGTGCTGCTTTTGGAGAAAATGTTCTGAGCTTGTTTCATTTAAACGAGCAAATAGTCATGGTGACGGAATACAAGATTGAAGATGGTGATACCCTAAATGGTTTGCTTTTATCTGAAATAGCATCTGGTTACAGTGTTGTACCGATTCTCTACCAGAAATATCAGCGAGACAATTACTCTTTAATGCCCTGGTATGATGTTAAGCTTGATGCTGGCGATCGCTTGATTGTTTTGGCCACAAGCAGTAGTTTGCAGCGAATTGAATGGGGTGAAATGCTACCTCGCCTTTGGCAAGTGCAGATTGAAAAAGCTCTAACTACAAATGCCATTATGTATGGCACTGAAGAGATAGTTTTGATTACGGGATGTAGTTCAACTGATGCTAGGAAATGGATGAATAATTTGCCTAGAGTATTGCCAATACCACTTTATAAATATCAAGCTCAACGTCTCGTGCGCGAGTTAACAAAAGTACAAGTTTTGGCGAATTTAATCTTTATTGGGCAACCTTGAATCTTCCGTAACTATAAGTCATATCAGGTTCAACAACGAGTCGAAGCTTGGAGATTTAACATCACTAATAAGCTTTTTAGCGCTTACTGAACCGTATTGGATTATGAACGCCTTCCTGAAACCTCAGAGACATTCATCTATATTGCCATGATTCGTATTACGATCAGACGACTTGCATAATTTTTGACTGGTTTCAACTTTTAAAACATCCTCTTAGTTCTTAATCCCTAGTCCCTAGTTCCTATGCTTCCAAATCTTATGCAGCAGTTTAATATTGGTAATATTGTTAGCCTTACTAGCTATCTATATCGTTCAAATTTCAAAAAATTTTCTCGCCTGTCATTATTTGCCCATTTATGGCTAATAGTCCCGATTTATGGCTGGGCAAAATTTTATGCGTTCGCTGGTTTAATTTCCCGTTTAGCGTTTAGTGAAATTAGTGCTCAACCAGAAAGTTCAAAATTTGCAAAAATTCAGATTAAAAAAAGATTTTGGCAATTTCTCATAACTGCAATTCTAGTTATATTAATATGTTTACTACAATTTTTTATTTTTTACATTGGAATTTCAATAATTGCTGGAATAATATATGGAATATTAGCAACAATCTTTGGTACCATATCTCAACCAATCAATCAAGCAAATCCCTTTGACAATACTATATTTAGAATCATCATTATTCCTATAGCTATAGCTGTTTATTTCAGCCCTCTGTGGTTTTACTCGCGTTTCTTCATTACTGATTTACCTCTAGCAATAGAAGATGATACTAACTTCATTGGCGCAATTAAGAGAAGTAGACAACTAACCAAGGGTTTAACATGGCGGATTATTGCCATTATATTTATATCATTTGTAATTACTTTGCCTATACAAATTTTAGGATGGTTGATTTATAGTAAAGGATTCAACATTTTAATACAACTAATCTCCTTATTGTTATCTGGAGATTGGGCTAATGAAAATAAAGTGTTTATCAGTACATTACTACTGATAATTTTAAATTTAATTACTAGCATAATATTAATGCCCTTTTGGCAATCTATTAAATCTCTAGTTTACTATGACATTATTTGTCGTCGAGAAGGTTTTGATTTAAAAATCAATACAGTTCAGATAAGCCCAAAACCTTGATGTAAAGACGTGATTTATTGCAGAAAGACTACGCCAATAACCCTTAAACCAAGCGTATTGAATTATATCCCTCTTCTGTCACTTTCCGACATAAGCAAGTAGTAAATAACTGAAATTA
>NZ_JAVRCL010000099.1:0-19182 GCF_034530775.1 Nostoc sp. DedSLP04
CCTCTAATTCCTTTTGATTTGCGTTCTCTCATATCGCTTTTAGTCTAAACTCCAGATGCAATTGAGAACCGCTATAAGGGGAAGAGGAAAGGGAAAGAAAAAACCTTATAACCTTTACCCTTTTCCCAAAACCCAATTCTGAATTAAAAATGCACAAACCGAGAAGTCTTGAAGCCTTAGTTAATACAGCTCAAGGATTAATTATAAATATTCCTCATATGATAAGTAATCCTTAAGCTGTAGTTAATACGACTTCTTTTGTGGTTATGAATGCTCAAGCTGTAGTTAACACAGCTTCTTCTGTAGTTAGCAATGCTCAAGCTGTAGTTAACACAGCTTCTTCTGTAGTTAGCAATGCTCAAATTGTAATTAAAATTAGATATAGCTGTTCCCATTCTAATGCGGTACACATTATACCGAGGGGTGTAGGGCACGGCACTGCCCATTGGTGTCAATTTAAGAATGATAAAGCCCAAATTTGTTGTTCAAGCGTAGAACCTTAAAGTTCACTCGCTGACTAACAAGAAATAAACACAGGAGAAAATCATGGCTAATTCATTATTCAACCTGCTGAACCTCGCTTCTTTGAATGGCACTAATGGCTTTATAATTAACGGCATTGCAGAATATGACCAGTTAGGCTTTTCAGTCAGCAATGCGGGAGACATCAACAACGATGGCATTGACGACCTGATTATTGGGGCACCTTATGCCAATCCCAACGGCATCTCTCAGGCTGGGCAAAGCTATGTGGTGTTTGGGGGGACAAATATTGCGACTAGCAACACTTCTCGCAACCTGACTGGAACTGCCGATGCAGATAACTTATTTGGTACACCTAGCAACAACATCATTAATGGGTTAACTGGTGACGACACCATAAAAGGCAATGGCGGTGAAGATAAATTTTTGTTTCGCCTTGGCGATGGCGATGACACTATCGCCGATTTTGGTGGCATTGGTAAAAACACAACCCCAACATCGGCGGCGATCGCCAATGTTGACACCTTACAATTTAAAGGTTCGGGTTTAACTGCCCAAAATCTGCAATTAACTCAAAATGGTAACAATTTAGAAGTGACTTTTGAAAAAGTGGCTTTTACCAAAGTCACTTTGCAAAACTTTAAACTAGAAAACCTGGATAATCTCCCAGAAAGCGGTTCACAACCTGCACTTGGCAATATCCTATTTGATGGGCAAACCAACATCGCCGACAGCTTTGATGTGTTCGATGCTAACTCCACTCAAACTTCGCTATTCAACAAGAACACGGTGACTTTCCTCAATGACCTTAACAATAACATCACAGGTTTTGACAACTCTGCTGATGTGGTTAATGGTCAGGGGGGTGACGACATCATCGACGGTAAAAATGGCAATGACATACTCAGAGGTGGTGCGGGCAATGATACCCTTGTCGGTGGTGCAGGCAATGATACCCTTGTCGGTAGTGCGGGTGCTGACCCTTTCTTCAACCTCTCTGACTTGAATGGCACGAATGGCTTTATAATTAACGGCATTGCGGCACGTGACTCTTCAGGCTATTTAGTCAGCAATGCAGGGGACATCAACAACGATGGCATTGACGACCTGATTATTGGGGCACCTAGTGTCTCCCCCTACGACAAAGATTCTGTTTGGCAAAGCTATGTAGTGTTTGGGGGGACAAATCTGGCTAGTGGCGGCACCTTCAACCTCTCTGATTTGAATGGCACTAATGGCTTTTTGATTAACGGCGTAGAAGAAGGTGTATTCTTAAACGGCTCAGTCAGCAATGCGGGGGATATCAACAACGATGGCATCGACGACCTGATTATTTGGGGACCAAGTGCCAATTCGGATGGCAAATCTTATCTTGGGCAAAGCTATGTGGTGTTTGGGGGGACGAATCTGGGCAGTAACGGCAGCCTCAACCTCTCTTCTCTGGATGGTACTAATGGCTTTTTCATTAACGGCATTACAGGAATCGACTTCTCAGGCAAGTCAGTCAGCAATGCGGGGGACATCAACAATGATGGCATTGATGACCTGATTATTGGAGCAGTTACCTCCCCCAACGTCAAATATGAAGCTGGGCAAAGCTATGTAGTGTTTGGGAGAACGAATCTGGGCAGGGGCGGTACCCTTGACGTTTCTTCCCTAGATGGCACTAACGGCTTCGCGATTAACGGCGTTGTAGAAAATGGCCACTTAGGCTACTCAGTTAGCAATGCAGGGGACATCAACAACGATGGCATTGACGACCTGATTATTGGGTCACGAAAGTTCTACCCTGAAAGTTATAATTATGATCCTGGGCAAAGCTATGTAGTGTTTGGGGGAACGAATCTGGGCAGTGGCGGCACCCTTAACCTCTCTGATTTGAATGGTAATAATGGCTTTATAATTAACGGCATTGCAGAAGATAGCAACTCAGGCTCCTTTGTCAGCGATGCAGGGGACATCAATAACGATGGCATTGACGACCTGATTATTTCGTCAAAATATGCTTCCCGCAACGGCAAAGATTTTGTTGGGCAAAGCTATATAGTATTTGGGGGAAGGAATCTGGGCAGTGGCGGCACCCTCAACCTCTCTGATTTGAATGGCACTAACGGCTTTTTAATTAACGTCATTGCAAAAGGTGACTCTTCAAGCTATTCAGTCAGCAAAGCGGGGGACATTAATAACGATGGCATCGACGACCTGATTATTGGGGAATCTGATGCCACCGCCAACGGCAAAAATTCTGCTGGGCAAAGCTATGTAGTCTTTGGGGGAACGAATATAGGCAGTAGCGGCACCCTTAACCTGTCTGACCTGAATGGCACTAATGGCTTTATAATCAACGGCATAGAAGCAAATGACTTATCAGGCTACTCAGTTAGCAATGCGGGGGACATTAACAACGATGGCATTGACGACCTGATTCTTGGGGCAACTGATGCCGATCCCAACGGCAAAAATGGTGCTGGGCAAAGCTATGTGGTGTTTGGGAGGACGAATATAAATAGTGACGACACCCTTAACTCGACCGTAACTCCTGGTGATGATACCCTGGCGGGCAACAGCCGTCAAGATACATTTGTGTTTCACCCTGGTGATGGCAATGACACCATTACCGATTTTAGTGGCATTGGTAAAGGCACAACCCCAACGTCGGCAGCGATCGCTTCTTTGGACACCTTACAATTTATCGGTTCGGGTTTAACTGCCCAAAATCTGCAATTAACTCAAAATGCTAACAACTTAGAAGTTACCTTTGAAAATGTGGCATCTACCAAAGTCACTCTGCAAAACTTCAAATTAGAAAGCCTCGATAATCTGCCTGCTTCTGGAGCAACACCTGCGATTGGCAATATCCTATTTGATGGGCAAACCAACATCACCGACAGCTTTGATGTCTTCAATGCCAACTCTACTCAAGCTAGCCTGTTTAACAAAAACACAGTCACATTCCTCAATGACCTAAATAACAGCATCACAGGTTTTGAAAACTCTAACGATGTGATTAATGCTCAGGGGGATAATGACATTATCTATGGCTTGAGTGGTAACGATCTATTGCGAGGCGGTGATGGTAATGATACTCTCGTCGGCGGTGATGGTAATGATACTCTTGTCGGCGGTGCTGGCGCGGACTGTTTCGTTTACAACACTGATGCAGTTTTTGGCGCGACTGCTGTTGGTGTAGATACCATTAGTGACTTTAACAGTTCCCAAGGCGATCGGATTGTCCTAGATAAAATTACCTTTAGTGCTATTACTTCAACTGCTGGAACAGGTTTTAGTAACAAGAGTGATTTTCAAATCATTTCTAATGGGGAAACTAGCACAGCGAAAATTATCTACGACGCTGTGAATGGACAGTTATTTTACAACCAAAATGGCAGTGCGGCTGGTTTTGGTAGTGGAGGTCTATTTGCAAATCTGATTGGTGCGCCAACTCTAAGTGCATCAGATTTTATTGTGCAAGTTTAAATGCTATTTTCAGGTAAACATAACGTGACTTCAACAAGCCCTTTTTTGACCTCTCCCCCAACCCCTCTTTGACACAGAGAGGGAAGCCAAAACCCTAATTTATCGTTGCTCCTCCCTTTCCCTGTGGGAGAGGGAGGTTGGGAGGGAGAGGTTGATCGGACTCAGTTAAATTAAGAGAATTTACCAGTATCTATTTCATAAAAGTATCATTATTTGTGGAATTTGCTGAACCAGAATAGATTTTTAATGGGGCATAGTAACTGTATAAATATTACAAGTAACTAAATTTATGTCTTTGAGAAAACGTACATCCCGCGTTCTAGAAAATGCTGAGTTAAGATTTGCTGGACTCAAAGCAATTGATGCCAATCTGGATCTTGGAGAGACTTGTAATTTAAAAATACTGACAGAACTAATTGAGCAATTACGCAGCAAGTTAGAAGCTCATAATACTGCTCTCAGCACGATTGACTCTTCCAAAGTAGAAATTGAAGAGTTAGAACAAACCTTGGGTGGTTTCTCCGAAAAAATGCTCATGGGAATCGGCTTTAAATATGGCAAAGATAGCCGCGAATATGAGATGGCTGGTGGAGTTCGCAAAAGTGAACGTATCCGTAAAAGCAGAGCAACTCGCTTGAAAACTATTGCACAAAAAGCATCTAGCCAAGGCACTCAACCCTTGTAGATGTGTAAACAATACAGTTTGGATAGCCAGGAGCAGGGGAGCAGGGGAGAAGTTGCACTAAGTCTTTCCCCTGTGCTCCTCTGCCCCTCTGCTCCTCTGCCTCTTGTGCCCAATGCCCAATGCCCAATGTCTAAAATTCGCGTTGTGAAAAGATCAAAATAGCGATCGCTAACAACATGGCACTATAAAGTAAGCCATAACCAGCATTCATAATCAGTGCAGTAGTGTCAGGTAGTGCTTGCAGACCATAAACGGCATCATTTTTCAAATCTAATCGAGATAAATCTGGTAAGAAAAGAAACAAAGCTTGAGTTAGACGTTCCATACCAGGGTTACGGCTCAGACGACCAAGTTGTACTAAATCTTGAGTAATATTTCCGATTAAATATACTGCAAAGGTTAAAACAGTCGCTAGCAGAGAAGCAGTAAAAACACCAAAGGTAATAGCCACGGCAGTAATTAATGACAACTGCAAAAATAAGAAAATTCCAGCAATTAGAATGCTTGCCGTAGGATGAGGAATACTACCAATTTGCAGAAATACCAGATAAATTACTGTCATCGTGGCAACAAGTACAGCTAGAACTGCGGATAAACCCAAGTATTTGCCGACGATAATTTCGCTGCGACTAACGGGTTTAGCAATTAATACTAAAATAGTGCGTTTTTCAATTTCCTTATTAATTAGTCCCGTACCAATAAATATCGTAATAATTAACCCGATGGCATTCATCGCCGCCATCCCAAAGTCTAAAAACATTTTATCTTCAGCCGTAGCTGCAAATTCAGGAAGGACGCGGAAGGCAGTAGCGAGTACTAGCGCATAAAAACCAATAATATATAGAATGCGATCGCGTACCACTTCCTGAAACACATTCTTTGCCAATACAAAAATTCTGTTAATAGTCATTTGTCATTTGTCATTGGTCATTTGTCATTTGTCATTGGTCATTTGTCATTGGTCATTGGTCATTTGTCATTTGTCAGAAATTATTATTCTCCCCTCTGCTTCCCCTGCTCCTCTGCCTCCCCTGCCTCCCCTGCTCCTCTGCTTCCCCTGCTCCTCTGCCTCTCCTGCTCCTCTGCCCCTCTGCCCCACTCGTCACTGCTGTGGAGGTGGTGAACCAGAAATTAATTTACTGGCGCGATCGCATTCGATTTCTGCAACTGTAATCTTATTCTCGGAATTATTGGTTGCTGCAACTGGTTCAATGCGACAAGATTTTTTTAAGTAATAGCCCCGTGGGTTAGAACTCGGGCCTATCCAAATACTTAATAAATCTAATATATATCCAGACTTAGTATTAGCTACACGCGGTTCAACGCGCCATAGTTCTTTCTCTTCATATTTACTCAGGTTCTTTTTAATGATTTCCCTGCCCAGATTTCCTACCCGCTGTTTTGCATCTAGCAACCATTTTTCTACTTCTGACCAAGGTTTTTGGGCTATTTGCTCTACTACTATTGGTTGAAGTCTCTGGAGAATGATAACGCCGTTTTTGGGAATTTTTACTAATTCTTCTGTTCTAGGAACAAAGGTACTATGTTTAAAAGTATCTGCCTGCAAACTGGGATATTGTCGTAACCAATTATCCGTCACAAAGTGAAACTGAATCCAGCAACTTAGCAACATACTACTAGCAACTAAAATTATGATTCTTTGGCGATCTTGTGGTTTAGGAATGCGAGCTTTTGCATCGGTATCATTTCCTTCGATAAACTCTGGTATTGCCGTAATTAGTGCTGAAATTGTCGGCCAAAAAACGATTGTTCTGGGTGTAATTATATCTCGTTGATCTCCAAATGCAAAAACACTCACTAAGAATCCAGTGATTACTGCTCCGACTGGCATAAAAGTACCAGGAACCCTCAAAGGATCTTCAGTTGTATACCAAGCTGTGCCGGCAATTAAAAATAACCAACCGAAAAAGGCAATTACATCTTTGATATAACCTGTGGCACAATATGAAAGTATCCAAGAAAAAATACTTAAATAAATAAATGTCTGCCAAGAATAAGCTTTGGGTGGAATTAATATTTTTCTAATTCCCGCATAAAGCCCTTCAACAAATTTAAAAGCCCCAAAGGCATCTTTTAGTAGCGTATTCATATTCCTCCGTACACCTGATTAATCAATATTTTTCCTCTGAAATAAACAAGTAGTTTATTACTATTTTGAACGAAATAATAAAATAATAGTTATTGCAGTATAGCTCAGAGAATTTGCTATTAGTATAGTAGTAACTAAATTAGTATTTTGGAAATTAAGGGTTGTAAAACGACGCCGTTGCAAGCGCTGGGATGTTTTAGGTTCCTCTTCCTTGGTCGCAAATGATTCATTTAATGAGAATAATAAGACCCTTAAAATGAAAAATTTCATCAAAAACGTAGTAAAAAAAATTATACAAGCAGTTAAAATAATTAAAGGCTGTGTGTTCGCCGATTTGAAATTATTAAAAAACATATAGTTAATTAATTCTGATTTTATTTGTATTGGCAACATTGGTTCTGATACAAAAAATATGAACCAACCAATTACGCTAGAAAACAGATTGATAGAAATTGCATAAAAAGTACTGGTTTTTTTGTCAAATTTTAGTCGAGAATGCAAAACATAAGCTTCGATGGGGATAGCAATCAGTACAAATAAAAAGTCAAACAGAAATCCACCAATGGGAAAAATCCTGGGAAGCATCCAATTATCAGGCATAAAGGTTACGGGTAAGGGTTAACTGTAGTGAGTATAACTGGGATAGTAAGGGTGATGGGGGAAATTATCCCATTGTTCTTGTCCTTTACTATGCGAGTGTGCCAGTATTCCTCTATTAGACTTCTTCCAGAAGTGGGGAAAAAGGTAAGGGGTAAGGGGTAAAGGGTAAAGGTATGGAATTATTCCTTCCCCTTTAACCTTTCCCCAACCGGAAAGCAAAAGTAACTTTTGCTTTCCGGTCTATTGATATTGTTAATAGAGCGAACTAACCCTTGTACAAAGGCGTTAGAGGGGCAGTTTCTCTACCTGAGAGTACAAGAGGTTAGGTAAGATTAAAGACTGCCATAGTTATAGCTTTTCCAGAGATGACAAGGAACGGTATTGGGATTCGGACGGCGCAAGTGCGTCAAGAACGGCTTATTGGTCAAATTCACGTTTACGATGGTCTGGGTAAAGGTAAATCTCAAGCGGCTTTGGGAGTGGTTTTGCGCTCCATTGGCTTGGGAATAAATACGCCTAGCAATTCTAATCGTGTTTTACTGCTGCGATTTTTAAAAGGGCCAGAACGTGATTATGACGAAGATGGCGCGATCGCAGCTTTACAACGCGGGTTTCCCCATTTAATTGACCAGGTTCGCACTGGGAGAGCGGAATTTTTTGGACATGAGAAAATTACCACTTTTGACCGAGATGAAGCAATGCGAGGTTGGGATGTCGCCAAAGGTGCGATCGCTAGTGGTTTATATTCAGTTGTCGTCTTAGATGAAATTAACCCAGTTCTGGATTTGGGTTTGCTACCAGTGGATGAAGTCGTAAAGACATTAAAATCTAAACCCCAAGAGTTGGAAATCATTGCCACTGGACGCGCCGCACCGCAAAAATTGCTCGATATTGCAGATTTGCACTCAGAAATGAAACCTCATCACCACCCAACAGCCAAAGCTCTCTTCCTGGAAGGGATTGAAATTTATACTGGTGCTGGTAAAGGTAAGTCTACTAGTGCTTTGGGCAAAGCTTTGCAGGCGATTGGTAGAGGAATTAACCATCCAGGGTCTACCCGTGTATTGATTATGCAGTGGCTTAAAGGTGGTAGCGGCTACACAGAAGACGCCGCGATCGCCGCTTTGCAGCAGTCATATCCAGAAGTGGTGGATCATCAGCGTTGCGGTGGAGATGCGATCGTCTGGCGAAATTCCCGACAAGAATTAGATTATGTAGAAGCCGAACGAGGTTGGGAAATTGCAAAAGTTGCGATCGCCTCTGGATTGTATAAAACTATTATTCTTGATGAACTCAATCCCACCGTTGACTTAGAATTACTCCCCGTAGAACCCATTGTCCAAGCTTTACTCCGCAAACCCCGCGATACCGAAATTATTATCACTGGCCGTTGCCAAAATCCACCCGCGTACTTTGATTTAGCTAGCGTCCACTCAGAGGTTTATTGCCACAAACACTATGCTAATCAAGGCGTAGAACTTAAACGAGGTGTAGATTTTTAGGCATTGCTGAGTTAGTTCATATGCTAGATTTTCTAGAAAAAACAAATTTATTTACCATTTTGGTAAACTTATATTAGTCTAGTAACGCATGGAAATCACTTTCGCTGACCGTAAACTGCAAAATCTATGCGAACAACAAGACGTAGCGCAAAGAAAATTGGGTGCAAACTGTGCTAAAAAATTGATAACCCGATTGGCTGACCTTGCCGCTGTTAGCTGTGTCAAGGAATTATGTGCAGGTCGTCCCCATCCCTTAAAAGGAGATCGTGCAGGTGAATTTGCAGTAGACCTAGAAGGTGGTAAACGACTTGTATTTAAGCCAAGATTTCGACCCCATCCCCCTTACCGAGGATGAAATCATTGATTGGTCAAAAGTTACTGCTGTTTGTATTGAATTCAATTGGAGATTACCATGATTGAGACAACCCGTACCTTTACTCCAGATTGGGTATCTCCTCCCGGTGATACCATCGCTGATATATTAGAAGAGCGTGATTGGACACAAGTACAGTTAGCAGAGCGATTAGGCTACACTACGAAACATATAAGCCTACTTATCAATGGCAAAGCACCTATCAATGAAGAAACAGCCTTAAAGCTAGAACGAGTTTTAGGGAGTACAACAGCATTTTGGCTCAATCGCGAAGCCCAATATCGCGCCGGTTTAGTACGGATAGAAGAAGAAAACCGCTTAAAGGAGTGGACAACTAGCAGGAATTTTTACTTCTGGGTAGTAAAATATTTTGCACAAAGCGATCGCGTCCTGCTGCCTTTGCTTGATATAACGCCCGATCGGCTGCGGTAATCATTTCTTCTAAGTCAGAATCTGGCTGAGGAATTTCTGTTGTAAACCCAACACTAATAGTTACATGAGAACTAACTTGGGATTTTTGATGAGGAATTGCTAATGTTTGGACAGCACGACAAATTTGGTCGGCAACATGAGTCGCCCCTTCGGTGTCTGTGTTCGGTAAAATCACAGCAAATTCTTCCCCACCATAACGGGCAACTAAATCTCCGGGACGTTTAATAATATCTTTGATAGCTTGGGCAATTTTCTGAAGACAGCGATCGCCTACCCGATGACCATAGGTATCATTATATAATTTGAAAAAATCAACATCGCAAAGAATCAGAGAAAGCGGACGTTGCTCGCGTTTTAGACGCTGCCACTCTTGGGAAAAATACTCTTCAAACCGTCGGCGATTAGCTACTTGAGTTAATCCATCGATAGTAACTAATCGCTGCAATTCCAGATTCACGGCTTCCAGTTTTTGCTGTAACTGAGATTGCTGAATCAAGCGTTTTACCCGTTGTCGCAAAACTGGCCAGTGAATCGGTTTGGTAACAAAATCCATTGCTCCCACTGCAAATGCACGGTCAACTGACTCTTGATCTTCAAGTCCTGTAATCATTAAAACTGGAGTATACTTGTTACAATCCAAAAGTTCCAACTGAGTACAACACTCGAATCCATCCATATCCGGCATTATGGCATCAAGGAGTACTATATCAGGGTGCAATCGGTTAAAAAGATTTATTGCCTCTATGCCATTTTGAGCTTCCACTATTTGATAGCCTTCCCGCTCTAAGAAATGCCGCAGTATCATGCGAATAAAAGGTTCATCATCAACAATTAAAACTAAAGATTGGCTTTCTTGAGCAGTGGCTTTCATGGTGCTTCCTTCGCGAGTTCTTTTTCTAAGGCAGTTTTAACTTGTTCATATTCCTGATACAGTAGTGAAAGTAATTCTAAATTGTTTTCTAAGTTACTGCTGCGTGCTTGTACTTCTAACACCTTGCAAAGGTGTGCCAAAGCGATCGCTCCAATAGAAGCACTGCTGGACTTGAGTTTGTGTGCTGTCTGCCATATAGTCTGGATATCCTGAGTTGCGATCGCTGTGCTGATATGTTGCACTAGTCTGGCTGTCTCTGTAAGATAACACTCAATTAGTTCAGTAAATGCCACACGATCTCCTCTAAGCATAAGCTGCAAGGATTGCAGGATTTTGGCATCAATTTTGGTACTTTTTAATATTTGGTTTTGCCCTGACTGTAAGATATTTGACGAAGGTTGCAATTCTAGACCCATTACTTCCCCTTGTTGTTCGATGGAAGTGAATTTAAAATTTCTTTGGGGTGGACATTTGCTGAGTGCCTGAGCTAACTCTTGTAGTTGAATAGGTTTGCTAATGTAGTCATCCATACCAGCAGCAAGACAAAGTTGGCGATCGCCCCGCATGGCATTGGCAGTTATGGCGATGATATAAGGACGAAAACCCACCTCCCATTCTTGACAGATTTTTCGAGTTGCTTCTAACCCATCCATTTTGGGCATATGAACATCCATCAACACTACGTCAAATCGCTGTTTTTGCAGAGCTGCGATCGCTTCTAGCCCATTGCTGACGACCTCTGCGCCATAACCTATTTTCTGTAGCATCAATAGAGCAACTTTCTGATTAACAACCGTGTCCTCTGCCAGAAGAATTCGCAGTGGCAGCCGATGGCCTAAATGCCGATCTACCAAGGGAAAATGAGAAATACTGCCGAGGATCGGCTGATTTCCCAAAACACGAGTTATAACATCGTAGAGTTGAGAGTGTTTAATGGGTTTACTCAAAGAAGCAGCAAACTGGACATCATTAAAATCAGAAAAAGTTTCTACTTTCGCTAAAGAGGTCATAATTATCAAAGGCAGATTTTGACAACCAGATTGCTTGCGGATTTGACGAGCTAGAGTTATGCCATCCATTTCCGGCATCTGCATATCTAAAATAGCTATATCAAACTGTGTTCCCTGAGCAAGTTTAACTAAAGCTTCTTTTCCAGATTTGGCAGCATAAGTTTCCATCTTCCAAGACTCAGCTTGCAAGCTAAGAATTTGGCGATTGGTTAAATTATCATCCACAATCAATAGTCGCTTGGATGCAAGCAGGGTTGAAGTGCTTAATTCAGCTTGTTCTGATTGAGCAGCCACTTTGGTAATAATGGTGAAGTAAAATGTTGAACCTGGTGAAGAGTCAGGAAATGATAATAATTTTCTCTTATCCCATCTAGGGCTAGAATTACCACCAACAAACCCCTGGCTTTCTACCCAAAGAGTGCCGCCCATCATCTTACTGAGCCGCTTACTAATCGCCAATCCTAGCCCTGTGCCACCGTATCGTCGAGTCATGGAGACATCAGCCTGAGTGAAAGGTTGAAATAATCGCTCTATTTTCTCTGGTGCGATACCAATACCTGTATCTTTGATTGCAAATTGAATTTCGTAGAGAAGTTGCTCTTTTTCAACAGGTATCGGGGATTGGGCATAAGAGGCAGAGGGGCAGAGGAGCATAGGGGCAGAAGGGAAAGACTTACTGCTACTTCTTCTTTTCTGCTCCCCTGCTCCCCTACTCCCCTGCTCCCCTGCTCGCCAGTCCCCAATCCCCAGTTCAACAGAGAGTAATACTTCTCCGGTTTCGGTAAACTTGATCGCATTATTGAGAAGATTCATCAAAACTTGGCGCAGACGAGTCAAATCACCGACGATCTCAATGGGAACTTGGGGCTGGATCAGATAAACTAGTTCGATATCCTTTTGGGCAGCTTTCGGAGCTAAAAAGGAAATAGCCTCCTCCACACAAGCTCTTAAACTAAAAGGCTGTTCTTCTAATTCTAGTTTGCCCGATTCAATTTTGGAGAAATCTAGAATATCGTTGATGATGGTGAGTAAAGTATCTCCGCTACTGTGAACTATTTCCAGAAAGTCTTGCTGTTGAGGTGTAAGGTCAGTATCCAGCAATAGACCTGTCATGGCAATAACAGCATTCATTGGAGTCCGAATTTCATGGCTCATCATTGCCAAAAACTCACTTTTTGCCCGATTTGCGGCTTCTGCTTGACGTTTTGCCTGCTCCAAGGCAAAGTTTTTCAAGGTAAGTTCTTCACGTTGGCGTGTTTCTTGTTCCAGTAAGTGAGCATGTGCTAGAGCAATACCCAGTTGAGCCGCCACAGCTTCTAGTAATTCGATTTCGTCTTGTGTCCATTGGCGAAAATAGCTGCACTGATGTAAACCGATCGCTCCGTTGGGTTCTCCTTGATAGGAAGTGCGGATTGACAGCATAGACTTCAGCCCAATTTCTCGACAGATAGGCTGAACCATTTCCAGTAAAGGCTCAACGTACACATTTGGAGAAGCGATCGCACTTTCTTGGGTCATCATCTGCTCGACATGGGGATTGTTAGTCATGGGAACTTCCAATTTCAATACAGAGCAGTAACCAGGGAGTGTATTATATTCTGCTACTAGGGGAATTTGCGGTGTGGGGTTACTAATGTAAGAGTGAATCAGGCAGCGATCGGCAGCAAATGTTTGTCCAATTTGGGTAGCAGCTGTCTCAAAAATTTTTTTGGTATCAAGACTTTGACGAATTTCCTGAGTAATTTTTTCAAGTAGTAAGGTGCGATGTAATTGCCTTTGCAGTGCCTCTTTAGCTCGTTTGTTTTCAGTAATGTCATGATTGATGCCAACAGTGGCAACAGTTTCCCCCTGTTCATCCTGTAAAGCGACTACGGTTGTTTCGCAAATTCCCTCACTGCCATCTTTGCGAATAAAGTGTATTTCCCCTGACCAGCGTCCTTGCTGGTTGACTGTTGACAAAATTTCGGCGCTTAATGTTGCGGCTACTTCCGGCTGATGCAAAATACTGGGATGTTGAGCTAAAATCTCGGCTTTGGTATAGCCAAACATACCTTCGGCAGCAGGATTCCAGTCAATAATACTTCCGGTTAAATCTGTGATAATTACGCCATCATGCATATTTTCAAAGGTGAGAGCTTGCCGACGTAGATTGGCTTCGGCTTGCTTGCGTAAGCAAAGCTCTTTGTAGACATCGCTAATATCTCTCTGAATGCCAATGAAGTGGCTTAACTCACCATTGTCATCATGAATCGGAGAAATACTCAATTCATTCCAAAACAAAGTATCATCTTTGCGATAGTTGCGGAGAACAACTTTGCAACTTCTTCCAGCTTGAATAGATGAGCGCAATTCATTAAGTGCTGGTTGCTGGGTATCTGTGCGTTGCAAAAATCGACAGTTTTGCCCAATTACATCAGTAACACTGTAGCCTGTTATTTGCTCAAAGGCAGGGTTAACGTAAATAATGGGATTGTAGGCGATTTTGGCATCGGCAATCATAATTCCATTACTGGTAGCGGCAAGTGCCCTCTCCCTCAGCCTCAAGGTTTCTTCAACCAGCTTTAAATCAGTAATGTCAAACATAAATCCCCTCAGCCCGATCGCAGTTCCGGCTTCCTCAACGACACTAACAATGTCTCGCAGCCAAACAACTCGCCCATCAGCAGCTAACATCCGATATTCCAATTCGTGATTTTCGCACCTAGCAGTTGCTTCTTGACAAAAACGAACAGAATTTTTCTTGTCATCTGGATGCAGATGATTAACCCAAAAATTTTCCTCGTACCACTCTGCGATCGGATAATTTAGCAAGTCTACCGCTTGTGGCCCAACATAAATAAATCGCCAAGTTTTCAAGTCTAATTCCCAAGGGATGACTTTGACAGTTTCCACCAACTGTCGCAAACGATTTTCACTGGCGCTTAGGGCAATTTCTACCTGTTTCTGTTCAAAAATCCTGTGAGTTAACTCCTGATTGATTGCTGTTATTTGTTGATTTCTTACTTTCATTGCCAAGGCAAAATAAATTGATAATGTTAGCGTGACAATAACTAATAACCCTGCAATCAATTCTACTTGTGTTGATAATCCCGGATTTTGGATTAAAAGTCTCTGCCAGAGTAGGAATACAGAGATTGAGAAGAAAATCCCCAGCAACAGGGCAAGTAATTCTTGTTGACGAAAAAATCTCACAGCTTTGAACCAGTTATATAGGTGCTGTTTTTCCACTTATTAACTCTCTAGAATTTTCAGGGCTTATTGCACTAACTTTTACTTTTAAGTAATCTAAAATACCAACAACAAGGGGGAATTTACGGAATTTATTTTTAGTTAATATATCAATATGTTTATGTATTTTACGAAAAGTTTAATCATTTCTAATTATAATTACACTTGTTTTGATACCAATTATTTTATTTATGAATACGCATAGTAAAAAATCCCACCACCTGCGGCACATCTCCTTGGTAAGGTTGGCAGGGGCCAAAACAATGTGCAGCTTCACCGAAAATTCGTATGAGAACTGCTAATTTTCAGTAGTACAGCCTGATGTTAATTGAGATGGTAGAAGGTACTAGAAACCAAAAGATCCCCAACTTCTTGAAGTAAGTCGGGGATCTAAGCCTCTTGCTGGAGAGCAAATTAAATATAGTGGTTCGCGCAAATTTTAAGTAGACTACGCCTGCGATCGCAACAAAAGGGTAATGAAAATTCAAAACCAGATTGTAGAGACGCGATTTATCGCGTCTTGATTTATCGCGTCTTGAAAGACCAATAACCCTTAAGCCAAGCATATTGGATTAAAAACAAGGGTTAATGCCATTCGCTTGTACTTTAAATTGCAGCTTCTTGGCGTTGACAATCAAAAACAACCATGTAGGAAGCATCTGGTATTTCTTGAGGAAGGTGTCGCATATAGCCATCGGCATCAGAACGGCTGCGGAAGCGAGCAACAATCTCCCGTTGCGTATTAGGAAGTTGACGAGCGATCGCCCAAGAATTGAGGCGTTCTTTATACGCAAGAGTTTGATTGTCTGATTGGGAAGTTTTGTTATCCGTATTTTCTGGCATAATTATGTTAACCGTATGAAGTTTAATGAAGGGCGTTAATTAGTTTCTAGGTAGGAATGCACCAACGCTTTTTTTAATGCTGCTGCCACCTTGTTATTCGATTATTAATAAATTGTCAACACTGAAGCCTATATTTTAGACCAATCAAGTTCAAATTTTCAGGTGGCAATGGCTCTCAAAGCCTTAAGTTGCAATTGTTTCCACGACACAACAATGTTCTAGCAGAAAGTTTGAGAATTATTAGGTTTGCATTATTTGTATGTATACACATAAGTAAAGTCCGCATCAGTGCTAAAACAAACATTCAGGTCTGAAAACATACTATTTAGAAACTGAAGAGAAAATAAATAATATACATAGAATTAATCAGCACGTACACACTCTTAATTTTTCTATAGTCTGATTAGTAAAGCTACATTGCAGGCATTTACATTTTTTATAGTTAGTTGAGAATAATTAAATTTTCAGAGTTTATTGAAATATTCAAAAATGAATTTTCCTTCAGCTTTTGACTAGAGTTTTAGGGACAAAGCATAGTGCAATTGTTGAAATTGACAATTCTTGACTAATTGTCACAAAATAGTTAAAATCTTTTCGACGAAATTATGGTTATCGATAATGAAAACACCATTTTTAACATCAATAATTCAAAAAATAGCAGAGGAAATAGAAGCAGTAGTTTTAATAGACCCAGAATGCACTTTTATGGGATTGATTACATTTAAAAACGGCAATAAAACCTTTTTTCGTAATACCAGGTTTAGTATTAATTCTTTTGGCTCAGTGGCAATTGCTAAAGACAAAGCAGTTTCAAACTTTTTTTTGAATAAATTTGGCTATAAGGTTACTGAAGGAAAAACGTTTTTTAGTGACGAATTATGCGAAGAGATAGCTAATTCTAGAAATATAGATGCAGGATTTTATTATGCTCAGGAGTTGGGATTTCCTGTAATTGTCAAGCCGATTAATCTTAGCCAAGGAATGTTTGTTACCAAGGTTTACAATAAACAAGAATATTATCAAGTAGCTAAGAAAATCTTGCAAAAAATCTCAGGATTTATTGTTGAGCGATTCTATAGTGGCAATGATTATAGAATCGTAGTACTTGACGATCGAGTAATTTCGGCATATCAAAGAATTCCTTTATCGATCGTTGGAGATGGTCAATCTACTGTTTTGCAACTTATGCAACAGAAGCAGGAAACTTTTATCAAAAATGGTAGACAAGAAATTATAGATTTTGAAGATTACAGAATCCAAAAAAACTTGCGAAGACAGAAGCTAAATTTTAGTAATGTTATACCTAAGAATAATATAGTTTATCTTTTAGATAATGCAAATTTATCAACTGGAGGTGAGGCAATAGATTTCACTGACAATATCCATCCTGATTTTAAAAAATTAGCAGTAAATATTACAAAAGATATGGAGTTGAGATTATCAGGTGTGGATATTCTTGCTAGTGATATAACCTCACCAATGGAAGATTATACAATTATTGAAGTAAATGGCGCTCCTAGCTTAACTCACTATGCGTCATTTGGTGAAGTTCAGACAAAAAGAGTCGAAAATTTATATCTCCAAGTTCTCAAAATACTTGAAAACGAGAATAAAAGAGTAAATAATTGATTTTGACTGGAGGCGAAGCAGAGGTTGCTCCCGTCCTGAATTCTTTTTCAATTCTAACGATTTCTTCACCACTCCTTATTTAGTAGGGATTCAAATTCAGCTTGTAAGGCGGTTATATCCGCCAACCTTGTGACTAGTAAATTATCTTTACCAGCATCATTTAAACGCACTTTCCAATAACGAATGCTGTCTGAGTTATTCAACCAAAACTTAATCACAGTATCTACCACTTGATCCAAATTCCAATCCCACTTTGCTGGAACTGATTCTACCGATTCTAAAAACGTATCTAGCGTACACGTATGCATTCCCAAGTATTCCACACCTTGGTGGGGTAGTTTTTGCCCGTTTTGTTGTTGCTGATTAAAAAACTGCAAAAGTGGAGATATTCCTACAATATCAAAAGTGTATTTCATGTCACTACTCCCAATTTTATATTACTTACAGGAAATATTTAGTTTTTTCTATTTCTAAAATAATATCTGGAAAGGAACTAAAGCATCTACAGAAAGTGCAGTTTTGGTCTATATCATAGGCGTTAAACTTCAGCTATAAATTAGCACTTACAAGCATTGAGTGCTAATATTTATTTAAGAGTTTGATTGATTACTAAAAAGTTTCAGGCATTAATTAAAGGATGCATATATCTTTAATAATTATTTAATTAGTTATGTTACGACTTGTAAAGCCTAGATCCTCTCTAACTCACCTTTTGAGGGCTGGTGATTACCAATAAAGCGGCTGTGTAATGAAATCAGTAAGCCAACACATAACTTGGATGCGATCGCGTCTGTCAAGCAAACTGCCATAATTTGAGCGATCGCACCCAAAATGCAGATAAAGTCAAGTCAAAGGAATATAAACCCAAATTAAATTGGCAGTCAGTTCTAAAAGTGTCACTTACTAGACTGGCCTTTTGATTGAAGCAGTGATACTATCTAATTGTGTGAGGAGCAAGTTAAAAATAAAAAGCGCCTGGGGTGGAAACACGGCAACACTCCCAGGCGCTTTTTAATTGGTACACAGAAAAAAGTCTTTGCAGATTTCCCCAAACCGGATTGCTATACATCGGATGTAGCAATAGCCCAATCAAAATCTAAAATTCCTTAAGCCGCACCAAATTCAGATTGTAAGGCTTCATCGTTATTATCAGCGATCGTTGCCACAATGGTAATTAGCCGAGACACTTCGCCAGGAGATAACTCTGCTAAGGTGCGTGTCGATATTACAACCACTCGGTTTTCAATAATACCGAAACGCGCTTCAAAAGTACTAGAGCAGTTCAACTCCAAAAGATACCGCATCAACTTAGGTTCATCTTTGGCAGGTAAATTTAGCACCGCAGACCAAACTGTTATTGTGTCTTCATCGGTTGTCCCGTTGAGTTGGACAAATACTTCCACGCTTCCATACTTAAACTTCCAGAGATAACCACCCTCTGGAGTGTGGCTAACCATCGCACTATCATCTTGTTCCAAAGAGTCGATGACATTTTCAATTACCTCAAGATGGTTAATGCTCGTCGTCTCGCCGATTAAAGCATTAACGGATTCGTTATTACTAGTTAGGGTTTCTGGGTAGCTGGTCATACAGATTTTTTCTCAACATACTCGCTCTACACATACTTTATAACTTGTAGACGTAGTTGTAAGGGCAATCCATGAATTGCCCCTACTGATTGCATGGTTCTTCCCGCTACCATCTGGTACTATTTTGCAAAAATGAGAATAGACTTCTTGGCATTTGTCGGGGCAAAGGGGAAAGGGAAAAGAAACTCAAAATCCTTTCCCTTTAACCTTTTTCTTTTTCCCTAAGAGTGCAAAAATATATTTTTGCAAGAGACTTCATGAGTGGAACTCACAAGGAACAATAAAAATATCTCTTCCCCCAGTCCCCAGTCCCCAGTCCCCAGTCCCCAGTCCCCAGTCCCCAGTCCCCA
>NZ_JAVRCL010000100.1:0-18083 GCF_034530775.1 Nostoc sp. DedSLP04
TGCTACTATCCATATCTGGGTTCAAAGGATTTTATTAGTGGGATAGGTTCATGAAGATATTCCCAAAACACTTGCTGGATATGAGAGTTATGTTCATCAGTCTCTACCTGGATAATGTTAAGCAAAGTTTATACCTCCGCTAAATAATTGAATAAAAATACACAAGTTAAAGTGACAATTACTAAAGTTGATTTCGCGCTTTGAGTTGCAGATATCGCTCAACCAACCGATCGGCAATTTGATTTGCTGGTGCATCTAGAACCAATACACCTTTTTGTTTCAGTTGGGCATAAGCTACTTGTCGTTGCATTAATAAATCTAGTGCTACTGCACGGGTATAAGCACCTGTAACATCATCTGTAAAAGTGTCTGCTAAACGATCGACTTGTGGATCTCGCAAAGTCACGCAAAATGGAAGGTAGCGGGGTGCTAACTTGGAGAGTGCAGCTAGGAGTTCTGTAGAGGCAGTGATATCAACTAAATCGGTAATCACTACTACCAGCGCCCTGCGAGTTTGTCGCTGCACAACATTTGTTACCGCCCCCAAATAATCAGATTCAAATAATACTGGTTGAAGTGGAGTTAAACGATCGATTAGCTGATTCAAATGATGTTGACCGCGTTCTGGGGGAATCCACGTATGCATTTGGCGGTCAAATACACCAACACCCACGCGATCGCCTCGATGCAAACCTGCCAAAGCTAAGGATAAAGTTGCATTCAATCCCCAGTCAAATCGCTGCAAATTCTGCACTTTTGCTGTCATCAGCCGACCGCGATCGAGTAAAATCAGTAACGTTTGTTCCTGTTCTGGTTCTAGAACCCTGACCAGTGGCATGGCATTACCATAAGCCCCAACCCGACGGGCAGTAGCTTTCCAATCAATAAACCGCAAATCGTCACCAGTTCGATAGTTTCGCAGTTCGGCAAACTCTGTACCAATACCAGTTTTGCGAGATTGACGCATCGATCCCGATGATTGCAGTGTCAGACGAATGGTGAGCGATCGCAATCCTACTAAATCAGGATAAACTTTCACAGGCAGACTTTGGGGAATTTGCCAATCATCCCAAGCTAGTCCCCGAAGCCCCAACTGTCGGACTTGAATATTTCCCCAAGGAAACTCTCCTCGCTGTGTTGGGTGGACGGTATACGTTAATTCTTCAGTGCTGTTACTGGGAACAATGGCGCCCAGTGCAGGTGCAGACACGCCAAATCCTGTTGGGTAATAGTCGCGGATTTCAATTTGAGCGTCGGTATTTTGTGATGTCACCTTTAGCACTACAGGATTATCTCGCCCAATAGATAATCGTGACGGTAATTCGCGGGTAATTTGCACGCGAGAACGCCGCACTCGCAAACCATCTGCAACCATCAGTCCGAGAATGATGGCATCAAATAGCACAGTTATGGCGATGGTTGCTCTAATGCTGATAAATAAGGATAGAATCGGGGCGATCGCTATACTCAAAACTAATAATAAATAAACTCGTTTGGAAGGAACCATTTTTTAGAGTGAGAAGTTAATAGCTAGGTATAAGGTGAATTCAATGTAACCGAAATAAGAAGACTTGCTAAATTATTTTATTTTTTCCTTGTAGAAAAATAACTACCTAATGTACTATTTTTTTGGGTAAAGTAGCAAATTATATTTTGGACGGGTGTATGAGAATCTTGCTAATCGAAGATGAAGAAATTTTAGCAAGTGTCTTGTTGAAGTCTCTAACTAAGCAACACTATGTTGTTGATGTCGTACAAGACGGACAAATGGGTTGGGAATACACGCAAAGTACGAACTATGACCTGTTATTAATAGATGTCGGATTACCAAAACTAGACGGGATTACATTGTGTCAGCGATTGCGTTCTGGTGGCTGCTTCACTCCGATTCTCTTGATGACGGCGAGAGATGGTAGTAAAGAGCGGATTCAAGGACTTGATGCAGGTGCAGACGATTATCTGATCAAACCTTTAGATTTAGAAGAACTGCAAGCACGGATACGAGCGCTGATCCGTCGAGGCGATCGCCCCTGTACTCCTATACTGGAAGTAGGCGCGCTGCGACTAGATCCCAGTAGTTGCGAAGTCACATATAACAACAAACTGCTGGAATTAACAGCCAAAGAATATAGTTTGCTGGAGCTATTTTTACGGAATCCATCGCGTGTTTTTAGTCGGGGGGATATTATTGAGCATTTGTGGACTTTTGACGATCCACCCCAAGAGGAGACTGTAAAATCTCACATCAAATACTTACGACAAAAGTTGAAAGCAGGCGGAGCAGTAGACTGGATTGAAAATGTTTATGGTTTGGGATATCGGCTGAATCCTGGAAGAGAGCAGGGGAGGCAAGGGGAGCAGGGGAAGCAGGGGGGGAAAGAAAAATCCCAAGTTGCAAGTCCTCAAGTTGAGGAGCAGTTTCAGCAAGCGATGGGTGGCTTGTGGAAACAATACGAAGGGTTGATGGTGCAGCGATTGGCGGTGCTGGAAGAGTTAGCAGCTGCGCTTTCTAAGGAAACTCTGACTCAGGAGTTACGTAAATCGGGAGAACGAGAGGCGCACAAACTAGCTGGTGTCTTGGGAATGTTTGAGCAAGACAATGGTACTCTGCTAGCGCGGCAAATTGAACAGATTTTAGGGAAAGATGGTGATTTGTCAGTAAGTGAAAACCGGCAATTGCTGGGGCTGATTGAAGGTTTGGGTAACATCATCAACCTGATGGGGCAAAATGTAGATTATCAAACTTCGGCTGCGATCGCACCAGAAATTAGTACCCGATTGATCTTAATTGACCCGAATCTGCAACTAGGTTCTCAGTTGCAACAACTGGTTGAGTGCATGGGAATATGCTGGCAGCAAATTAGCAACTTAGAGGATGCAAAAAACTTTCTCCAAACCACATCACCAGATTTAGTAGTGCTAAATATAGATGATATCGGCTGGCGTAAAGAAAGTTTAGCACTACTTTCGGACTTAGCAACGCGTACCCCACCCGTACCCGTTCTGGTGCTGGCTGCGACTGATGAGTTAGTAGAACGCGTAACTTTTGCTCAATATGGGGCGCGGGGGTTTTTGGTCAAGCCTGTAACAGCTGCTCAAGTTTGGGATGTGTCGTCCCAGATATTACAACGTACTCGTTCTTTACGGGTAAATATACTGGCAGTAGATGACGACCCGTTGATTTTAGCAGCACTGCGCCCAATGTTAGAGCCGTGGGGTATGCGGATGACAGGATTAGAAAATCCGTTACGTTTCTGGGAAGTATTGCAATCTACTAAACCGGATTTGTTGATTTTAGATGTGGAAATGCCTCATATAAATGGTATAGAACTTTGCCGAGCAGTTCGTACCGATCCCCAATGGCAGGAATTACCAATTGTGTTTCTGACTGCTCACCGAGAAATGGAAACTGTGCAGCAAGTGTTTGCTGTTGGGGGAGATGATTATGTGATTAAACCTGTTGTCGGTGCAGAATTGTTGGCACGCATTACCCATCGCTTAGAACGCAGTCGTTTACTACAATCGCTTTCTACTAAAGATTCCTTAACTGGGTTAGCAAATCAGTTTCAGTCTAACCGTGACTTGCAGCACTTAATTGCTCAAGCTGAGAAAAATCAGCAATCTGTTTGTTTGGCGATCTTAAGCGTGACTGATCTGCGTCAAATTAATATTAAGTATGGTCATCAGGCTGGAAATCAGGTATTGCAAAGATGGAGTCGTTTATTTCAATCGGCATTTTGCAGTGGTGAAGTACTAGGTTATTGGGGTAATGGTGAATTTGTTGTGGGAGTTTCTGGGTTAACAAAAACAGAAGTAAACCATCGCCTCAGTGAGATTTTAACTACCCTCCGCCAGCAAATATTCACAGCCTTCAAAGGCGATCGCTTTCAGGTAATATGTAATTTCACTGTAGTCGAATACCCCAATGATGGGCTAACGATACAATCTTTATACCAAGCTGCTGCTGGGCGTAATATCGTGTCCGGTTAAAGACTTATCATTAAGACGGCAGGGGGCAGGGGGCATCTCGTTCCCATGCTCTGCATGGGAATGCCCCTCCTTGAGGCTCTGCCTCCAGTATGGTATTGAGTCAGAGACTCAATGAATGCATTCCCAGTCTGAGACTGGGAACGAGGAAAAAACCGCTATATTTTGAGATGCCTACACATTTGCTGATTTGGCGTACGCATTTGTTGATTTGGCGTTCGCATTTGTTGATTTGGCGTACACATTTGTTGATTTGGCGTACGCAATTGTTGATTTGGTGTTCGCATTTGCTGATTTGGTGTTCGCAATTGCTGATTTGGCGTACGCAATTGTTAATTTGGCGTACGCAATTGTTGATTTGGTGTTCGCAATTGTTGATTTGGCGTACGCAATTGCTGATTTGGCGTACGCATTTTTGTAAAATGAAGAAAATATGTAGTTTTGCTGTAGTCGAATATTTCAGTCAGAGACTAACGATACAATCACTATACAGATTTACTAGTATCATCTTTAGCACATGATTGTTAATTTGTACAGTAGTTAATTAATAAAAATTACGAATTACGAATTACGAATTATTTAATAGGAGTCTTGATGAATACACTACAGCTAGAGCAGGTAGAGCAATTGCAAGCCACTGCGAACAAGATGGAAGTAACGCTGGGTGCGATCGCTGATGCTGTAGTTTGGGTAGGAGAAGACCGACTGATTCAATGGTGCAATTCTCGCTTTGAGTCTCTAGTAAACCAACCTCACGGTACTGTGTGCGGTGCAAAGTTAACTGACTTGCTACCCCTGACACAATTAGGACAACCAGTTGCTTTATCCTGCTATCCTGATGTGCAAATACTCAATGGGGAGTATGAAACAGCAAATTATCAGTTGCAGCAAGATGAGCAAATAACATTACAAATTTCTGGTAGCTGTACCGGAATGACTGGCGATCGCTGTGCAATACTGGCGATCAGGGATATCACATTGACGCAACGAACTCAAGAATCCTTACAAGAGATTGAGGAGCGATTGCAGACATTAATTAACGCTACACCCGATATTATCTGTTTAAAAGACGGTGAGGGCAAATGGTTGCTGTCAAACCAAGCTAACCTAGAATTTTTAGAGCTACAAGGCGTTGATTATCAAGGCAAAACAGACTCAGAACTGGCAGAATTTAGCAATTTTTATCATGATGCTTTGCTCAACTGCAATAAAACAGATGAACGAGCTTGGCAATTGGGATGTGTGCATCGGATAGAAGAAGCTGTTCCTCGCCCTGATGGGACAGTGAGCAGTTTAGATATGATTAAAGCTCCCCTATTTCACCAAGATGGTAGACGCAAAGCTTTGGTGGTTTTAGGACGGGATCTGAGCGAACGCAAACAAACCCAAGTAGCTTTAGAAAATTCTCTGTCTTTATTAAGCGCTATCTTTGAATCGATTCAAGATGGTATATTAGTAGTCGATAGCTCAAGTAAAATCGCTAGTTACAACCAAAAGTTCTTAGAAATGTGGTCAATTCCACCAGAACTTTTGACAGAACCGGATCATCCTCAGCGACTAGCGTATCTGGCAAACCAATTAAAAGACCCTGATGAATTTTTGCAACGAGTCCGAGAATTATATTCACAGCCGGAATTAGTTAGTTACGACTGGTTAGAACTAGAAGATGGCAGAGTATTTGAGCGCTACTCTTGTCCTCAACGCATCGGCGAACAAATTATTGGTAGAGTGTGGAGTTTCCGCGACATCACCCAGCGCCAAAGGGCTGAAGCAGCACTGCGACAAAGTGAATTACAATACCGCAGTATTTTTGAAGCAATTAATGATGGACTATTTATTACTGAAATAGAGACTGAAAAAGTCGCCGAAGTTAATCCGGCGGCTTGTCAAATGCACGGTTACTCTTATGAAGAATTTCTCACTTTACATCCATCTAGTTATATTCATCCAGACTCGCATTCTGTTTTTCTAGAGTTTGTCGAGAAAACCCGATGTGGCGAGCAATTTTATGGACAAGCAGTTGATATCTGCAAAGATGGTAGTTTAATAGATGTGGAAGTCAAAGGAACGACTTGCATTTATAATGGCAAGCGACACATCTTAGCAATAGTGCGGGATATTACGGCTCGCAAACGCACCGAAGAAGCCTTACGTCAAAGCGAAGCTCAGTACCGCGATTTGGTGCAAACAGCCAACTGTATCATTCTGCGTTGGGATGGCAATGGTGACATTATATTTTTAAATGACTACGGTCAAAGGCTTTTTGGTTTCGATGTAGATGAGATTATCGGAAGCAATGTTATCGGTACAATCGTTCCAGAAACCGAAACTTCTGGGCGCGATTTGCAGACATTAATGGTTGATATTTGTCAGCAGCCAGAAAACTATCTATTTAACGAAAACGAGAACTTATGCAAAAATGGCGATCGCGTCTGGATAGTCTGGGCGAATAAACCCATTTTAGATGCCCAAGGAAACTTAATCGAAATTCTTTCAGTCGGCACTGATGCCACAGAACGCAAACGCGCCGAAGCAGCCCTCCAAGAAAGCGAGTTAAAATTCCGTAGCATTGTGGAAAATGCCAACGATCTGATATTTGTGCTTTCGCCAGAAGGAATTTTTACTTATCACTCGCCGAATGTAACTGCAATCATGGGCTACAGCCTAGAGGAAATCGAAGGTCATTCTGTGGTGGAGTTTACCAAACCGGAAGACTTAGCAACTAGTGCCACTGCCTTACAAAAAGCGATAACTGGTGAAAAACTGACTGATATTGAAGTGCGATTGCGACACCAAGATGGTAGCTGGCGATGGTTCAACTTTAACACTTCTACAATTAACACTCCTAGCGGTGAAATTGCGATCGCCGGCGTGGGACGCGACATCACAGAACGCAAGCAAGCAGAAGAAGCCTTGCGTCGTAGTGAAATGAAATACCGCAACATCTTTGAAAATTCCCAAGTGGGGATTTTTCGCACCTGCCAAAAAGATGGATTGATTATCGATGCTAATCAACGTGGTGCCGAAATATTAGGTTTTACCTCTGCTGCCGACTTAATTGGCAAGTATTTCACAACTGATTTATATGTCAATCCAGAAGAACGGGTGCAAATGTTAGCAGAGTTAGAACAGTCCGGCGAAGTTCGCAATTTTGAAGTAGCACTGCGACGCTTGGATGGATTTGTTGTTTGGGTACTGTTATCACTCCGTCTCAACGCCGAAGAATACTGTTTGGATTGTGTTTTTACAGATATTAGCCAACGCAAACAGCAAGAACAAGCTTTACGCTTAATTGTTGAGGGTACAGCCGCGAAAACAGGCAATGAATTTTTCAATTCTTGCGTTCGTTACCTGGCCGAAGTCTTGCAGGTTCAATATGCCTTAGTGACTGAGTTTGATGACGAGCCAAAAACGAGAGTCCGCACTTTGGCATTTTGGTGTAATGGGGCTATTAACGATAACTTGGAATACGATTTGCAGGGTACTCCTTGCGAACACACCTTGCGAGGCAATATGTGTCATTACCCGCAAGCAGTACAAACTAGTTTTCCAGAAGATGCCGATTTAGTGAAGATGAATGCCGAGAGTTTTTTTGGCGTTCCTCTCACCAGTTCATCCGGCGAAATCATCGGACATCTAGCAGTAATAGATGTCAAACCCATGAAACCCGATCCGGGACGGGAACTGATTGTGAAAATATTTGCTGCCCGTGCCGGTGCCGAATTGGAACGCAAACAAGCAGAAGCAGCCCTACAGGAAAGCGAGTTAAAGTTTCGCACTATCGTTGAAAAAGTTAACGATGTGCTGTTTGTTCTTGATGCTGATGGAATTTTCAACTATATTTCTCCAAATATCTTGAAGACTACCGGATTTGCCCCCAGCGAAATGGAGGGTAATTCTTTGGCATCCTTTACTCATCCCGACGATGTGCCCAAATGTCAAGAAGTTGCCCAAAGTATTCTGGCAACAGGTGAGGGAATTTCCGGGACTGAATACCGCGCTAAACATCGGAATGGGGGCTGGGTTTGGCTAACTAGTAATGCAGTCCGCACACAAGATGCCCAAGGTAATTTTCAGATTGTCGGCGTAGCTCGTGATATCAGCGATCGCAAACAAGCAGAAGCAGCATTGCAACGTCGAACTCAAGCCGAAAGTTTAATCAGCAGCGTTTCTCGGCAATTTATTGACCAAGATTTAGCAACAGCAATTAATTTTACACTTCAGGCGATCGCTGAATTTATTGATGCCGAACACAGTTGCATCTTTGAATGCTCCCAGGATAAAAGTGAATTCAACCTGATCCATGAATGGTGTGGTGAAGATGTCGCACCATTAATTGATATTGCCAGAGGTTCGCCTGTGGAAGTTTTCCCCTATTTCTACGAGCCGATTCTTTGTGGTAGGCATCGACAAATCTCTTGTGTGGAAGATTTACCTCTGCATCTACCTGAGCGACAACTTTTTGAAAGTATGTCGTTTCAATCTATACTAGCTGTGCCAATGGTTCATGCTGGCAAAGTGGTTGGGTTTGTTGGTGCAGCGATGATTCACTACTCAAAAACCTGGAACCAAGAAGATATTAATCTATTGAAACTGGTAGGTGAAATAATTGCGATCGGTCGAGCTAGGCATCAAGCAGAAGAAGCGCTGAGAATTGCCAAAGAAGCTGCCGAAACTGCCAACCGAGCCAAGAGTGCTTTTTTGGCTAATATGAGTCACGAACTCCGCACTCCTCTAAATGCAATTTTGGGTTTTTCCCAATTAATGGAGCGAGACACTAGCCTCAACTCAAACCAGCGCGAATCATTAGCTACCATTAACCGCAGTGGAGAACACTTGCTTAACCTGATTAACGATGTCTTGGAAATGTCCAAAATTGAAGCTGGACAAATCATTTTCAACCCCGAAGACTTCGATCTATATCTGCTGTTGCAAACATTACAAGAGATGTTCCAAGTGCGGACACAGGCAAAGCAATTGTTTCTCAAATTTGAAATGGCTCCCAATCTCCCCCGCTACATCCAAACAGATGAAGGTAAACTCCGCCAAGTGCTAATTAATCTTTTGGGTAACGCCGTCAAGTTTACTCAAACTGGGGGAGTAACTTTGCGGGTGAGGATGGGGAGTGGGGAGTGGGGACAAGGGGACAAGGGGACAAGGGGACAAGGAGACAAGGGGACAAAGGGACAAGGAGACAAGGAGAATAACCATGCCCAATGCCCAATGCCCAATGCCCAATCCTTATTTTTTGAAATCCAAGACACTGGACGGGGAATAGCGGCAGCAGAAATGAATAACCTGTTTCAGCCTTTTGTCCAGACAACAAGCGGTATTCAAACTAAGGAAGGAACTGGACTCGGACTGACTATCAGCCGTCAATTTGTGCGGTTGCTAGGAGGCGATATTCACTTAACAAGTAGCCTGGGACAAGGATCTACTTTTAGCTTTGACATTCAAGTGAATTTAGCCGCAGCTTTGAAAGCTGCACCAAAATTAAATAAGGGACGCGTACTGAAGCTAGCAGAAGGCCAACCATCTTACCGTATTCTCGTAGTAGATGACCGTAAAGAAAACCGCGATCTGATTGTGCAACTTCTTGGTAGCATTGGTTTTGAAATTCAGGCTGCGACGAATGGACAAGAAGCGATCGCTATTTGGCAAACTTGGCAACCTCACCTAATTTGGATGGATATGCGGATGCCTGTAATCAACGGCTACGATGCTACTAAAGAGATTAGAGCCAAGGAAAAAAATACAACTAGAAATTTCCGCACTGTAATTATTGCCCTAACTGCCAGTGCTTTTGAAGAACAACAGGCAAGTATCTTAGCCGCAGGTTGTGACGATTTGGTTCGTAAGCCATTCCGAGAGCAAGTGATTTTTGAAAAGATCGCTGAATATTTGCAAGTACGTTATATCTGTGCAGAAGAAAGCAATGAAGATGCAATAGGCAACAATTTAGAAAATACTCAATCTACTATCTTGGATCTTCGCTCTGCAATTACCATTATGCCTACCCAATGGCTAATAGAACTGAATCAGGCAGCCGTTGAAGTCGATGCTGAAAGGATTTTGCAACTCATTGAGCAAATTCCCCAAACTCACTCTGCTTTGGCAGAAAAATTGGCAAATTTAGTCCGCAACTTCTGCTTCGATGAAATTATCGACTTAACTGAGGAAAATATCTAATTATGAATAACAAAACTAAAATCTTGACTTTTGTCACCGTAATGCTGACAGTTTCTTCTTTGACTATTAGCACAGTTGTCGCCAAGGCGAAACTAACGAATCAGTCAAAACTGTTTATTAACGGTATTGGCACAGTAAAAGTTGGCATGACTGTCCCTCAAGCGGTAAAGGCTGCTGGTACTAAGCTAGTGGGCGATGCGCCAAATAATAATTGCTATTATGTTAAGCCACAAAATGAACCCAAAAATCTTTCGTTCATGGTGACAAAAGGTCGAATTTCGAGAGTAGATGTCAGGCAAAATAATCAGATTACTACCTTCAAAGGTGCAAAAATTGGCGACACCGAAGCGCAAATCAAGTCTCTTTACCCAGGACAAATTCAAGTCACACCTCATAAATACGTCCAAAACGGACATTACCTAACTTTCATCCCGAAAGACCCTAGCGATCGCAACTATCGCCTAGTCTTCGAGACTGATGGTAAAGTTGTCACTGAGTTCAGAGCGGGTAAATTGCCAGAAGTCGAATATGTTGAGGGCTGCTCTTGATTTAATCATCTTGCAAAAAAGTTTTGTAGTATATTAAAGGGTTAAAATTGTCAAAAATTTAACTATCCTCAATTGGCATCAATCTGAATATTGTTTGCTTCAAAGGCTTGCCGCACCCGTAGACGGAACTCTCGCCCAACGTTCCATTGTTCCATAGGTGCGGTTTTAATCCAGACGCGCACTAACATACCCGTATGGGATAGGTCATCAATCCCCAACACTTGGGGCGATTCTAGCAGGCGATCGCGCCATTCTACCTCGCTATACAATTGTTTGCATACTTGCTTGAGAATCTCTAAAACCTGCTTGGGGTCGTTTTCATACGCCACTACAATAGAAAAGTCTACCCGCGACCAGAGACGGGTGAGATTGCTGACATTGGTGATATTGCTATTGGGAATGGTAATTAGTTTACCTTCGTTATTACGTAGTTGAGTCACCCGCAGGTTGAGATTTTCCACTAGTCCGCTTTTATCCCCAATCTCAATTACATCTCCCACAGCAAATTGATCCTCCATTAAAATCAAGCAGCCATTGACCAAATCTTTAATCAGACTTTGGGAACCAAGAGAAATGGCGATACCGATCACAGCGCCCCCTGCCAAAATTGAACTGGTGGGCATATTAAATGCGTTTAGAGAATGCAAGATACCCAAGGTAATGAAAATAAAGGTGATTAATCCTTTGAGTGCCCCGGAAACTGTTGCAGCTCGTAGCGCAATCCGTTGAGTTTCACTCAAAGGGAGAGAGGAATGGGTTGTCCAGACATCAGTGAGGCGGTCAATTAAGGTTTTGCCGATCCGAATAACAAGACTGATGAAAAACCAAATAATCAGTAGCGCCAGGGGTCTGGCTAAAGCGTCCTTCGACCATCTCATGAGGTAGGGGACGTTATACATGATGACCACAATCCCGATGTACCACATTAGAATAAATGCCCAAAACAGTAGCCATGCGAGCAGAGAATAAATCCCCAGTTGGCGCTTGAGGCTGAACTGTCGCCGGATCGTTTCTAGAAACTGCGATCGCTGATGGGCGATCGTGTCTGTCTTTGTTTGACTGTCGCTGGTTTCTATTGTGTGAATAGTTGTGGATGTTTCTGCCTCAGATTGCTTGACCACACCCTGTTTTACCGCAGCTATCTGCTCTTGATGGCGAACTTCCAATGCCGTCTGTTTGCGAATTAGAGTTCGGCGCAGTAACCACAACACAACACTCCCCAACACTAAGCCGACACTGATTTGTAGTGCCTGCCCAATTCGTTGCAACAATATCTCATGCGAGAAGAGTCTATTAATGCGTTCCACTTCTGCTTGTAATATTTTTTGCCACTCCTGCGCCAATTCTTCCAGAGTTTTCCCGTGGTAGTCAGCATCTGGCTCTGTTACCGTCACCAGCCTTAAAGGACGGGTCGTTCGATCGTCACTGAGTTGGAGGATTGAATCCTGATTCAGAATGGCAATAGAAACCACAGGAGTTTGTTTAGCTTTATTAGTTCGGTCGAGCGCTCGCATCAGCCGTTGTGTAATTTCTTCGGCACGTACCTCTACTGGAAGAGATCCGTCTGGCGGTTGGCTACGATTAAAAACAGTGGGAGAGACAATCTCAAACAAGGAGTCTCTGTCTAAGGGTGAATACACAGAGGCAATTTCATACATCCCAAGGCGGGTAACACCCTTAGGTGGCTGGCGCGGATCGTTGGAGGCTGCGGTAGGTAAGGAAGGTAGTTGACTGTGAGCGATCGCACTCCAACCAAGTACTATTGCGATCGTCATCACACTGACTAGCACAAACCGAATTATTGAATGGAGGAAGCGATTAAACAGGAACATATCTATGGTCAAGTGATTGAGTAACTGATATTAGTGTCGGTCATCGTCCGACTTTAATTTTTTATCATTAATTTGAGAGATTTTAGGACAAGTAAAATGGCAATTTTATCTCTATGTGGTCTTCAATTAGTAGCAGGTCTAAATCTCTCACACTTTTAATTCTGACTTGCTTTTTCTAAATTATTCTTCAATAGAAAAATCTGGCGATGCCTGCGGTTTTTGCTAGCCTACGCTTCCTATACAAAAGCTCTAGAATTCAAAAATGGCAAAAGTTCTTGGATGACAAAACAAGGTTAAGAAAGTTTGCAAGTGTTAACTAGCAAATACATATTTAGGGGGATGATATAAAATGCGATCTTCGTTGTCATAACTGAGGAGTTTTATGGCGATCAAATCTTCAAATTCGTTTTTAGCGGTAGCACTGGCGATCGCTTCAGTAAGTTTTCCTGTATCCGTCAAAGCCGATACCGTGAATGCCCGTTGCGATGTATTCCCAAAAGGAGAAGACCGCGCCACATCCTCTGGCCCTTGTACCTTTTCCCAACGTCAGGGTGCGGTTAGCATTCAACTAGAAAATGGTAATAGCTATGACTTGCTCCCTTCGGGTAATCGACCTGGCAATTATCGCGATCGAAATGGTGATGCTGCCTATCGACAATCTGGACTTGGCGATCGAGGACAGATTTATCGTCTCGCCAATGAGTCAATTTTTGTCTATTGGGATACATCTGCCAATCGACAAAACTCAGGTAACAGAAATCAGAGGGCTGCTGCTAGGCGTCAGCCGGAAGCGGGTACTACCGTCTCTCAGTTGAGCGATTTAGTGGGAGCAAGGGCAGGACAGGCAGAAAACACAGTGAAAAAACGGGGCTATCGATGGGTCAAAAGTGATGATTCGGGCTACGGCTACTGGTTAGAAGGCAAAACTAACTACTGTGTAACAATCCAAACAGACCAAGGACGCTACCAATCGATTGTTTACACGGGGAGTTCACAGGATTGTCAGAAGTAGTTGCTATCTGGACAAACAATCCAATTTAGAAGTGTATTTTTATATAGGACTAGTATTTGATTTTTGAAAAGATACGTAGGGTGTGTAGCTGCGAGAGTACGGCACTATCATCAAAGGTTTGGTGCGTTACGAACTGCGTTTTAACACACCCTACAATACCTAATTTTGTTCAAAAATCAAATACTAGTCCTATATAACAGTTGAAGGTGCCGAATGTGAGATAAAAACTGCGAAGACATGGGTTTCGTCTTTGTCTTTATAAAACCCAACAATACAACAGGCTAAAAACGAGTTCTGCTATTGCTCCAGTCGCCGGAATCACAATTACCACGGAAATGCTCAATCCCATTAATGGCAATCCGTCCACTGCGTCGATCGATCTCAACACGCGGATGATTTAGCCCATTTACTTGGTATTTTCCCGTGATTTGCTCAGGTGTGACACGGAGATCCTTGAGGTTCCACCATCCATCAGTACCGCCTGAATTAATTGGCGGGATGAGCCTTCCGCCCAGATGAATTTTTCCCTGCATATTACGAATCTCGACTTGAACCTCGGAATCGAACTCGTCTGTCGAAGACTCTACACGATTTTGCAGTTCATAGCGATGACGACGTGAGTTCCATTCATAGCTGTTGCGGTTTTCAACACTTGGTTTGCGACCTTCACCGTAGCAGATTAAGGTCAGTCTTTGGCGTATTGAGTTGTCACTGTTGCGCTCAGGTGCGCCTTGCTCCCGGAGATAGGTATCGATCGCAGTTTGAGCTTTACCAATTTCTCTTGAACTACAGGAACGACCGTTTTGAACTAGCTCCCCTTGAGGACTAAAAAGGACAGTGCAACCGCTTCCTCGTGTCATCCCCGTCACACTTAAATTACCGTTGTCTACAGTGTCAATTATCGCTTGAGCATTCACAGAACTCCCGACCGTAAGCGTAAGTAAACCCAGCGCGATCGGCGTTAAAGCCTGCAATGTTTTCATTGTTATATTGATTGTTGTTTGGAATAGATATGAGTTAATGGAATCACTCTATCACCAAGAGGTTGAATGGTAAAGTCAGTAAACCTAAAAGTTTTGCCAAGCCAAAAAGAATAGCCTATAATACCGTTTTTGGATAATTAAGTTATCAAACAGAATTCAGTTGGGTATTCTGTACAACTGGCGGATAGCGTAGCGTTAGCGAGTACTCGATCGTCTGAATAATCAGCGTTTTTGCACCCCCACCAAATTGAAAATTTGGTGGTCAACAAGAGAGTCGCAAGTCCCAATCTCCGACTGAAAGATTGCTGAATTCTGAATTCTGATTTCTGGATTTTTCTTCAATAGCTTTACTTACAAAACGAGTTCTTGACAAAAAAATAAAAGACCATATTTTGACATCCAATTTTTAAATTTAAAATAAGCAAAGTCCCTCTCCCAAGCTCTACGGTGTATACACAAGTCTGAAATAGCTGAGAAATCACGGTTTTACCCCACCCTAACCCTCCCCTTATAAAGGGGAGGGAACAAGATTCCTGTTTCCCCCCTTTATAAGGGGGGATTAAGGGGGGTAATTTGACTTGTGTATACACGGTAGCTCCCAAGCTTGGGAGAGGGATTTAGGGTGAGGGCTGATATTACTCCTTATTTATCGACTTTATTTCTTCTGGTAGTAAAGTAGTTTCATCTTTAGGACGTTCGCCATCTACAGATTTGGCTATAGTTCTATAGGGTTTGATAATTAGACTGACACCAATCGTCCAACCTAATGCAACCATCCAACCTGCAAGAATGTCACTAGGAAAATGAACCCCTAAATAGAGACGACACCACGCAATTGCGATGATGTATAAGCTGCCGAATATGAGAATCAACCAGCGCCAAGAGGTAGCCCAAGTTAAAAATAACAAAATTGCTACCAATGTTACACTCGTCATCGCATGAGCGCTGGGAAATGCAAAAGTAGACTCAGGTGCAATAGACTGCCACAATTGTGGACGCACTCGATGCATTAATTGTTTTGCTGTGCGGTTGATGATGACGCTTCCTGCTGAGGCGGTGAATAAATAAGCTAGCGATCGCCAGCGTTTTTGAAGTATTAACATCAGTGCGATCGCCCCCAAAATCACCATTGCCGTCCAAGGCAACCCAATTGTCGCTAGGATGACAGCTAAAACGTCTAACTGTGGGTTTGCTGTAGAATGAACCGCTAACAGAATCGGCGCATCCCACGGAAAGCCTGCTTGATTCTTCCATATATTCACTGTCAGGATTTCAAAAATCTGCAAAGGTAAATACACTCCGATCAAAAGGAGTAAGAGCGATCGCCAACGAGCAATCAACAGGTTTTTCAGAAAATCAAGCGGCGACTGACTCTCTTTATTGATTTGTTTCTCTTTTTTCATATCTAAGTTAAAAAGGCGATCGACGACTTCATTGATTACAAATTACTGGAAACTTGAGAAGTTCCACAATGTTTACAGTACGACAAATGCTTATAAGTAAGATTATGGCAGTTATGGCATTCAATGTACTGATAATAACCGCAGTGTGGACAGTAAGTATCAAGATGTCGAATTTTCTTGGCACAATTGACACATCGTGATTTTTGAACTCTGCTAGCTGCTTGGACTTTAGCGTTAAAGACAAATTTTTGAAAAAATTGGATGATTCCAAAACCAATAACTGGAATCAGCAAGATATAAACATAATTTATCAGGAAAAGTAAACCGCCAAAAATGGCACTGATTATATCAAATAAAAATTTGAATATTGCACCTATTTGGAGAAATTCAAATATTTTAACGATTAATGGGATAAAAAAGATAACTAGCAAATGCCAGCTAATTAGCGAGACGAGTCCATATCCTCTTCTTTGGGCAAATTTATGAACTGATAAGGCAATGAGAATCAGTGGTAAAAGAAAGAGGGACTGAAAACCAAGTTGGATACTTGGATACCAAAATGATGCTTGCTGATAGCCTTTATCAACTTCTTGAAATCGATTGTCATTTTTAAGAAAGGCTATAAAACTAATACTTTCTGGTTGAGCAAGTAGTTCATTTTTAAGAGTAGAAGTTTCTTGTTGAAGAGTAGAAATTTGGCGATTATTTTCTTCTAACGTCTGTTTAGCTTTTTCAGCACTGACTTGATTAATTGATTGTTCGCGATTCTGTCCGGCAATTTTTTCTAAGAGCGTTGAGTCATACTGAGATTTAATCGTGCGATTGGCTTGTTCCAGTCTACTAATTTTTGCTTGTTTTTCCTCGATAGTTTTGATAATTTGCTGCTTTTCAGAATTCTTAATCTTATCTTTGTAATCGGCATATTGCAAACAAGTTTGAGAAACCTTACCTAGATGTCCTGCTTCGGCTTGTTGATAGTTTCCCCGAAAACTAAATTGATTGTTCGTGTAAGATGGCAATGAAAGTCTAACAATTTCATAGTCTTTATCTTTAGTGGTTTTCGCTCGGTAATTTTGCCACTCTGAATAACATGGATAAGCCTCAGTTGGACTGATATGCCATCTGCTAATATCATCGAGTCCGGTAAAAACATTAATTAAGATAAAAATATCAACTATAATAATCACAATCAAACTGACTTTATTCAGTGGTTCGTTGTTGATTGTTCTGGAATTACTAAAAAATTGACTCAAAATTCGGCGAATTCTGGCAAACATATTGTCTTTTAAAGAAATGTAAATTTAATCCGAATCAATTTTATGCGATCGTTAGTAAATAGCTAGACAAAAATACATCTACCGATTTGAAGATTTGTTAACTGCTGGGGAAAAACAAAATTCCCGACAACTTTTATGAAGTCGGGAATCGGTGTTTTTCAATTCTCACAAATCAGGCTGCGGTCAAAAATATCATAACTTTCACTGAAGTTTACACAATTGATGACTGTGTACTCCAACTCAATACCGTTCGGTTAAGAATATTCGTCGCGACTGTTTTAACGTGAGTTCGATGAACCTCTCCCTCCCAACCTCCCTCTCCCACAGGGAAAGGGAGGAGCAACGAGAAATTAGAGTTTTGGCTCCCCTCTCCGTGTCGGAGCTTCTGTGTACACACATCTTGGTAATGAAGCGCAAACCTCGGATTTACCCCCCTTAATCCCCCCTTGCAAAGGGGGGAGATTAAAGATCCGGTTCCCTCCCCTTTGCAAGGGGAGGGTTAGGGTGGGGTAAAAGTGACGCAAAAACCCAGATGAGTAAGCTATTTCAGACTTGTGTGTACACTGTAGCCCGATGCGTTGGGGGAAATATCCGGTTCCCGGTTCTCCCCCAAGGCATCGGGGAGTTAGAGGGGGTGAGAAGGACTTGTGTATACACGGTAGCCGTGTCGGAGAGGGGTTGTCGAACTCGCGTTGTTTTAAAAGTCAAGCGTAGGCGTAGCCCACATCTGTGTACTCAATCGCAATGCGACAAAGTTTGAAGTACCTCGAAACGACTTTGGAGTACCTCAACACGACTTTGGAGTACCTCAAAACGACTTTGAAGTACCTCGAAACGACTTTGGAGTACCTC
>NZ_JAVRCL010000101.1:0-17648 GCF_034530775.1 Nostoc sp. DedSLP04
AGCTTCTGCCTTCGCGTTTGGGTGTTTCGCGCAGCCTGTAAGAGCTTCTGCCTTCACGTTTCGGTGTTTCGCACAGTCTGTAGCAACTTCTGCTTTGACATTATCAGAAACAGACTTGCATTATATGACAATACGGTTCGGTTAAGGTTTTTTGATAAAAATTTTAGATTGCAAAGACGCGACAAATTGCATCTCTACATCTGGATTTTGGGCTATTCCTGATACACATTTACTTGCACTGTAAGATTTAATCGGATAATCTGAGCAATCGAGATTGTTTTTCAAGAAAACCAATGAACAAATTCATACTGAGTTTGCTTTCTTCTCCAGTGCTGATTAGCTCTCTTCTCTCTATGGGAGTAATGCTAAATCACGCACAAGCTATGGAGCCAGAACCAGGAGTCAAAAGCACAGATCGTCTATCTTGTATACGCAATAAACATAAAGTGGGTTTAGTATGTGCCAGGGCTTCTGTATTGGCTCAAATTCCTAACTATCAGCGTGAAATAGAGTTTTCTCAAGAAGATGCTCCCATGCTGGAGTTCAATGATGAAGAAAGCAATGTGGCAATCGACTTATTTGGTTGTGATTGTCCTGCTTGTATAAATTCTTTGCGTCAGATGCGCAACGCGACACCCTTGGTATATTAATAAATCATTGATTTTTGAAGACGCGATAAATCGCGTCTCTACATCAGGGTTTTGATTTGATCTGAAATGTATTGATTTATAAGCAACATCCGCAAACTTTTCTAAGGACATAACATTGTTATGTCCCCCTGCGTGTTTTATTCAAAATCAAATTAACCTCAATTGCTAGTTAACGATCCTAACTGAATAATTAGGGACTTCCAAATAAAAAAATATACAACTATTTATTGTGGGGTGGGCGATACGAGCGCCCATAGTCAAAGGCGGGCAAGATGCCCACCCCACAAGATTGGATAATTTATTTTTTGGAAGTCCTTTAGCTCGATTTTTCGACTCGCAAACCAAAGTATGTCAAAACAAGTTCGGTTGAGCCACTATTGACAACTTCGTGTACTTCTCCCGGTTCGATGGCTACGCAGTTTCCTGGAAGCAAGGGGTATTCTGTACCATCAATGTGAATTACTCCCAAACCAGCTTCTACAAAGAATACCTCGCACATATCTTGATGCGCGTGTGCTGGTGCGGTTTGTCCAGGAGCAAAACGTGCTTGAGAAAAGTTAGTTAGGTGAGGTAAATCGCCGAAGCGTAACATCACCTTTTTCTTGATTTCGGCATTGTGAGAAACCGACTCTTCAGGCAAATCTTTCAGGGAAGTGGTAATCATTCGGGTCTTAAATCATTAGATAATTCCACAATACCCCTAGACCCATCAATCCTGACTCGTTGACCATCTTGCAAAAGCCATGTAGCACCGCGAACATCCATCACGGCGGGAATTCCATACTCACGAGCAACGATCGCACCGTGAGAAAGTCTTCCTCCAGCTTCGGCAATTAATCCTCCAGCCCTTAATAATAATGGGGCCCAGCCGGAATCTGTATAAGGCACTACCAGAATCGTATCTCGATCGACTTCTGGAATGTCTTGTAAATTTCGCAACACTTTCACCCTACCTTCGGCTTGCCCATGACTGGCTCCAATACCTTGTAAAATTTGGTCAGAGTAGAGTTCAGAGGGAGCTAAGGGGTGAGGAGGTGTATTGCCGTAGACTAAAACAGGTATTTGAATAATCTCGCTATCTTGCAGAAATTGCGATCGCCTAAATTCCACTAACTCATCTAACTGCTCAATTAAGCTGGAATTTTCATCTCCAATTAGACGCCGCACTTCATCAAAGTTGAGAAAAAAGATATCGCCTGTTTTCTGGAGTAAACCAGACTCTAACCAAATCTTCTCTAAAGCCACAAAACTCCAACGCAATTCAGCTAAAAGCCGGGAATAAACTTCGGTGACTCGCCCTTTGATATCCACGCGCCGTTGCACAAAAGAGCGTTTGCGCTTACCAGCAAAGATACTATTAATCGCATCTTTAGCACCTGCTTGTGGTTCGTTCCCCTGCATTAACTGCACAAACATCTGCTGAATCATCTGGGGGTTTTCCCGCCAAGTGGGAACGGAGATATCGGTTCCTACTTCACTTAAGTAGCCGTAATCTTGCAGCAATTCGTTAAATTCTTGGAGGATCTTCTCTCCTTCGGGGGATTGCTTTAATTGTTCAAATACTTGCTGTGGCTCAAACTCAACCAATACCTGCTTGGCATCTGTAGCGATCGCACTGAGCGATCGCAATGCCGCTACCTCTGGGGTGACGCTATGATCGATTTGCCCATCTTTTACCCGAAAAATCGCCTGTCTTAGGGCAGCACTCAAGGGAGCTAAAATGCTGTAATACGTTCCATGACGCAGCAACTCTAGAATAAAATCAATTCTTGCCAACAACGCCGGTGGTTCCAAGCTATCTATATCTGACTGCGCCAACTGCGACAACCCAGGAATGAACCGTTTGTGATAATCTTCCTTGAAGTCCTTTTCTAAATTTAATTCCCGCTTCAGTAACTTCCCTAATCCTGGCAAGTTTTCCCAAGTTGACTGCAAGGAGGGTTTACTTAATTTAGCTCCTCTGGTTAAAAATTCCAGACTTTCCGGCGGCAGTCCCATTCTGAGAAAAATATCTCCTAAGAGGGAAGCATTAAAGTAGGCTCTGGAATAATGCAGAGTTGCTGTTTTGGTGAAATCTAACCCTAAAGCGCGATCGCCTAAAACTAAAGTAAAAAATTCTCCCCAAACTCCACAAGTTAAGGGACGATTAATTGACCATGTTAAAGGGTGAATTACTCCAGGAATCACTTCGGCGGCGATTTTGCGCGTCCAGATGGGTAACAGAGTGGCGATCGGTCGAGATTGCAACACCCAAAGCGTTTGCCCATCATAACTCCACTCGATATCTTGAGGAGTGCCATGATAACGTTTTTCGAGTCGGTAAGCTAAATATGCAACTTGTTTGATTAATGATTGTGGGACTCGTCCTTGACCCTCTAATTGTACAGAGTAAGAATTTTCTGTTTCAACGACAAAAGCGCGATATTGTTCTGGTGTGACTTTTCCCGAAACAACTTGCGTCGGGCTGCCTGGAAGGGCTTCAATCACGATCGCATCGCCTTGCTGGGTAATGGGATCGCGACTGAAAGCAACGCCAGAATACACACTCTGGACTTGTTGCTGAATCAACACAGCCATTGCTGTATCATTTAAGCCGCGATCGCGCCGATATTGAACAGCAGATGGATGATTGTAGGAAGCTTGAACTTGAGCGATCGCTTCTTGTAATCCCTCTTGGCTAGTAACATTTACAACTGTTTCATACTGTCCAGCAGCAGAAGCGTATTCTGAGTCTTCTCCAATAGCGGAGGAACGCACCACCAAAGGGGATAATTCTGAAGGCTGGAGAAATTCTGTTAACCCTTCTGGATTGTCGATAGGTGCTAGTACCCATCCTTTCGGCACTGGATAGCCCCAGCGCTTAATTTGAGATAATGTTGCTGCCTTTTCTCCGACAATGGCAGCATTCAACTCTTCATCTAGAGAAACCATTGTGCGTTCGCCGCGTAAAAACTCCAACATCGCAAGAGATTCAGTTTGTGCCTCTTGGGCTGGCAGTTTCATATCATCAGCAATTTTGGTGTAAATCCAGCCCATTAAACCAGCTAAGGCCACAGCAGCAAGTATTCTGGGAATATCGCTAAAGTGCAGAAGTGCCACAAACAAAGGAAAAAGTAGCAAAACCCCAAATTTGACTAACTTTCTTGATTGCAGAATTGTAAAAGCAATACCTGCAAAGAAAGATACAAATATCGCTACCAGTGGATCGTGTACGACAAATCCCCAGACAACATTTGTCGTACCTGCTCCTCTGCCTATCCAGTATCTACCAATTACCAGAGCGATTAGGGCAAGCAATTCCCAAGACGATCCATCTGGGAAGAAAATGCGGGTGAGTAAGACTGCCGCAACTCCTTTCAAAGCTTCTGACAACACTGCCAGAATTCCGACAATTTTACCCCCATGATAAAAGGCAGCTGATACACTAATGTTTCCTGTACCAACTTGTGATAACTGCTTCCGCGTCAGGGCGTAAGTTATCCATGCAATCAGGGGTAATCCGCCCAAAAGGGGGCAGATAATTAAAATAGCGAAAATACCCCAAGGTTCAAACATTCTGGAATTTGGATTTTAGATTTAAATTTTCCATCTAAAACCTCAAATCTAAAGTTTTGCTGAAATTTTTGATGGTTATAAAAGGGGCTTTTATCAAAGAGAATTCAGGAGTCAGGAGTCAGAACGATAGCTAGAGGATGAACACGGGGTTTAAAAACAATCCAAATTATAGATTTATAAGTCTACAATCAGCTAGTAGTTTGAATTCCCCAAGGAAAAGCATTCTGGATTCTGGATTCTGGATTCTGGATTCTTTTTTAATTACTAGTTGCTAAATGGACACTTGGCTAAGACGGAAACCGTTTAAGACAAGTGTCCTTCTAGACTACTAATGGTTTTAGTTTAGCGCATAGGCAGCTTGCAGCGCCCAGATTACGAGAGCAGCGATCGATCCCAGAAGCAACACGGTAGAGATAGTGACTACTTTTGGGGAATCTGCACCCTTAAATTTCATAATTCCGCGATTTAAGTCGGACACAGCTTCTAATCCTCTGTTGTTGGAGCATGAAATATTTGTCCGTCTTGATTGTAGTCCTTCTCTTTGCGGATGATGTTAAATTCACTTTAAAAATTTAGAAGTGGGGGGGACTGGGGACTGGGGACTGGGTACTGGGGACTGGGAGACAAGGGAGATAAGGAGATAAATAAAACTCTTAACTCTTAACTCCTAACTCTTTAACTCCTAACTCTTAACTCCTAACTCTTAACTCTTAACTCCTAACGCCCAATGCCCAATCCCCAATCCCCCAGTATCATTGAAAAGCAACTCAGTATAAGAGGGTGTGAGTAGGTGAAAATAGCACTGAGCGTAATTTTGGCGGTGGTTGTGGGATTGTTTGTGGTAATCGAGATTGGACTGCGATCGCTATTTGGTTTTGGTAATCCCCTGATTTATATTGGCGATGAGCAAATTGGTTATTTGTTGGCTCCTAACCAACGTACCCGTCGTTTTGGGAATCGCATTGAAATTAATGAATATTCTATGCGAGGTAGTCCGATAAAAAAGATACCTGCACCTTCTGGACTGCGAATTCTCCTCTTAGGTGATTCTATTGCTAATGGTGGCTGGTGGACAGATCAGACTAATACAATATCTAGTTTGATGATGCGTTCTTTACCATCATCCACTAATAGTAATTATCAGGAAGTAGAAGTGCTAAATGCTTCAGCTAACTCTTGGGGGCCAAGGAATGAATTAGCTTATTTAGAGAAGTTTGGCAATTTTAACGCGCAAGCAGTGGTGTTATTAATTAATACCGATGATTTGTTTGCTACTCCTCCTACTTCATTACCAGTAGGACGCGATCGCAATTATCCCGATCGTAAACCTCCCCTGGCATTAGTGGAAGTGTGGCAGCGTTATATCGTCAAGCAAAAGCCAATTCCTGAACTACAAGCCGTGCAAAAAGAATCAGGCGATCGCGTGGGGATTAATTTGGAGGCGATCGCTAAAATTCAAGCCTTGACTCGCCAATCCAACAGCAAATTTCTGCTGGTGATGACTCCTTTACTGCGAGAAATTGGTGAACCAGGCCCCCGCGATTACGAAATTAAAGCACGTCAGCGCTTGAGTGATTTTACCAAAGCACAGCAAATTAACTATATAGACTTTTTACCCAATTTCAATTCAACTACCAACCCCCAAGGTTTGTTTCACGACCACATTCACCTCAACTTGCAAGGAAATAAATTTGTCAGTGAAGTTATGGAGCGATCGCTTTTGGAAATACTGGCATATTCGTCACCTCGCCACTAATATTCGTGTTTAATATCAAGTCCGGCTAATTAGTTTTAATTCCCGAATCTATGCAGAAAGCCCCTCTGCTCCTCTGCTCCCCTACTCCCCTGCCCTCTTAGAGGATGTTTGAAAAGTATTTTTGGTAACTTCTAGACCTCTGAAACCTAACCCCCCTAGCCCCCCTTCCCTACAAGGAAATGGGGGTTTTAAAGCCTCTCTCAGTTTCGGGGAGAGGAATGGAAGTGTGGTCTCTGGTATACTTTACGACTTTTCAAACAACCTCTTAATGATAAGTCTTTAACCGGACATGAGATTAGCTAGATTTCTGAGTATCTCTAACCAAATTATTTAACTCTTCTTGCATTTGACTTTGAACTATTTCATAACAAGCATTCACATAGTTACGATCTCTAGCTGCATCTTGACCATATCTTTCAAAAATAATTGGATGACAGATACGAGTGTGAATTTGCACAGGTAAAGGAATATTTGGCAGAGGGCCAATAGACAAGCCCCAAGGCAAACCTAAGTAAATTGGGAAAACACCAGGGTCTAATTGATATAACCACGGCAATCCCCACTGATGCAATTGTTTGACGAAATCATAGCAATCACATAAGACTATCAAGCTATCATGAGCGCCTACCGAAATTACAGGAATAATTGGGACTTCTTGTTTTAAAGCCAGTTTGACAAAGCCTTGATGACCGGCAAAATGAATTTTATAGCGTTGACTATGAGGACGAAACATATCATATTGTCCACCAGGATATACTAGAACGCTAGCACCCCGATCGAAAGCCGCACTAGCCATTTTGGGATGTGCAAGAATTGCTCCGAATTTCTGGGCTAATCCTGCTATTTCTGGACTCACTTTCCAAGCGTAAGGGTGCATTAGACCATACACCAAACGCTCGGTTCCAAATCTCGAAAACCAATCGTACATCATCATTATTAAATCTGGAGAAGCCATTCCCCCATTATGAGAGCCAACCAGTAGTACTTTCCCTGTTGTTGGGATGTGATGCCATCCATCAGTTATTACTTGAAAGTAATAACGGTAAAACCATGACCATATAGGCATCAATGATTCAATAAACTGAGGATCTCGCTGTGTTAATGACTGATAAATCTTTTTCGAGAATTCTGATGTTAAAGTATTGTCAGCGCTGACAGAAATTTTCTCTACCTGTTTTGGAAATTCCATAAAAATATGTTAAGTCTAAATTGAAAAAACTACATTAGAAATATCAAGAATTACGGCTTCGAAATTATTTTTTTAGTCGTATTTATCCTTTAAATATAGGCTTTAACCCAGTCAAAAAATTTACTTTCTAAACAAAATTGATACAAGTCTGGGTGGTTTATTTTGATCTTTTTCATGCCACCACTCTTTGAAGTCCTCAAATTGGAAGCCATGAACTTTCGCTGTGTTAAAAAAGTCTGATAGATGATGCACAAATGCCGGAATTTCAATGGACTCTTGCTGTCTTTGAAAATTAGCTTTTATTCCTTGATATTGCTTGAATGGATGAAGCTCACAGATGAAAAAGTATCCTCCTTTAACTAAGACACGAGATGCTTCTGAAAATATCAAGCTGAGGTCTTCGATGTGTTCTAGAACAAGATTACAAGTGACTAAATCGGCAGACTCATTATGACAAGTCCATTGTTTAGTAATGTCTTCGGTAATAAACACTACATTCGCAGACCTCACTTTCTCTTTTGCCTTTTCGATCATCTGTGCTGAAAAATCGATCGCACACACTTTCAGAGCAATTTGTGAAAGTAAAAGCGTATTTTTACCTGTGCCACAGCCAATTTCTACAACTGATTTACACTTCAAACCCATCAAGGTTTCTCTGGTGACGATTCGATCGAGATCGCGCGTCAGATTTTCGTCAGCATCGTATGTGGCTGACCAATTATCGTATGCTGCTTGAATACTCATATAGCTTCATTTTGCCAAGCAAAGGGTATCATACATATTGATCATTTCTATTTCACCGTGCGATCGCCCAGTGCAATCGTCAACGCTGCCGCAAGTGCCGCTATTGTCCGAACGTGGTTCCAGAACGTCCAATTGGTAAGATATCTAGCCCATAGGTTCGCGCCTTCAGTGCTATCCGGTTTGGCGATCGCTAAGGCATCATTCAGCGGTACATTGAATGCGATCGTCACTAGAACGGTGCCAATCAGATACAGGAGGCTACCGACAAGCAAATAGGCAGCACCAGGTTGATGCCACTTTAACACCGAGGAAATCGCTAGAAAGATGCAAGCCATAGCTGTTCCAAAGAGTGCCAACATGAACAACGGATTGATCGCAGTGATATTGATCGATTGCATGGCGATAATGCCCTCCTTTGGCTGGAGTCGTGCAAGGGCATTCATCACGAAAGTCGAGAAGGCAAAGAAGACGCCAGCTACAAGCGCACAGCCTAGTGCTGTGAAAAGCGTCAAAGGAAAGCGCAAATTGTCAACAATTACCATTAAAGCCTCCTGTTAATACTGCCCAACGCCTTGTTCACAGTAGATGATTGGTCTTTCAAGACGCGATAAATCGCGTCTCTACAATCTGGGTTTTGGGCTGATCCAATTGGACACGATATTATTTTATTTGCTGTTGCTCCCATCGCTAGTCTTATTACTGTGTTGCGACGCAAGCAGTTTGTTTGACGAGCGATCGCACTGCTTGCGACAATGTATTTATAACCTTTTGACATTAACGAGCTACAGACTACATTACTGTGAATTTGAAACAAATATTTTAGCTGTATAGCTTGATAAGTCAGTAACTAAACCATCCTCTTTAGATTTCACTTCTTGATTGCTAACCCAATCTCGCCAATACTCAGCAGTTGGAAAGTCTGAAATTTTATATTGATTTAGATTTTGGTCGGAGAAATTTACCACGATGACGACATGAGAATTCTGCTCATCCCAACGGGTGTAAGCCAGCACTTTCTCAGCTGCATTTTCGTAGAAAAACTTAATATTGTCACTTTGCAAAGCTGGATTTTGCTGGCGTAGAGCAATCAACTTTTGATAATACTCAAATAAATCATGATTCTGGCCGCTTGACAATAAAGACCAATTAACCTTGCGCGGCTTAGTCACATCTTCGCTTTTTTGCTGATATTCGCCAAACTCTTCTCCCATCCACAGCATCGGTATACCCATCGCTGTCATTAACACAGCAGCAGCTAACTTAGCTCGTTCAAATGCGGCAGCGTCAAAGATGCCGCAATTGCCTAATTCTCGTAATAGACGTTCGCGATCGTGGGTTGCCAAATAATTAATTACATTGGTAGCGATCGCATAACCCTGCTGTTTGGGATCTAAAATCTGCTTGAGTTGTTCTAATTCAAATGATTTCCCACAAATATATGGAACTAGAAAGTAGCGAAAACTCTCATGCCAACAAGCATCTAATGGGCCATCTGGCTGGACTACAGTCTTTGTATCGGGAATGTGTTCAGCAATGTTGTAAAACTGTTTGGGCGCAGCATAATTTTTCGCTTCCTTAGTCAGCCAGTTGAAAAATTCAAAGTTAGCCAATTGCCGCACTGCATCAAAGCGAATTCCATCAATGTGATACTCCTGAATCCAAAATTTTACCACATCGCCGACGTATTCCCATGCAGGTTTAATATTTAAGTTTTTGTCGTAATTATCATAGTTAAACTCTGGCCCCCAGTAATTATCTGGGTCTTCAGGATAATGTTTGTGTTCGTAATACCAATAATTTCGGTCAATTAGTATTAAAGGGCATTCTTCATCTGTATGGTTATAAATTCCATCCATAAAGACGCGAATGCCTCTACCATGACACTCGTCAATCAACCGCTTTAAATCTTCTGTTGAACCGTAACTAGATTCTGTAGCAAAGAAGTGGCGAACTTTATAGCCCCAGTTATAATCACCAGGGTACTCATTAACTGGCATTAATTCAATTGCATTAATTCCCAATTCGCAAAGATAATCTAACTTAGCAATTATCCCTAAATATTTGCCTCGCTCGTTAGAATCAACTTCATCACCAGTAAAATCGGCAACGTGTATTTCATATATGACTAATTCTCGGTTATCAGGCAACAGCATTTCATTGTTTTGCCAAAGGTAATTATCAACAATGCGTTGTCCATCTTGAATGCGTACTATGCCGTATTTTTCTGTTTCATCAACATCTGTCGCTTTAGGATCGATGATATCTATCCATTCATCAACTGCAAAATTTGGGCTTTTGGTTTGAATGCGAAATTTATATTGATAAACACCGGTTTCTAATTTTATTTTCGTGCGAAAATAACCATCTTCACCTTTTGACATGGGAATTTCTTTCCAATCTGAAAAAGACCCAATTAAAGCTGCTCCTTTGTTGCGAGGAGCAAATAAGGAAAATTCAGTTAAATTTGCCATTTTCACACTTTTAAATTTTAGCTAGTTATAGTAACTAAAATTATTGTGTAATATAAAATAATTAGTAGCTTCTTTCTTAAGTATTATCAATATTTTCCTAATTTGCTGGACTTCAGACAGATAGTGCGATCGCTATGATTTTAGAGGTGCAATAGCTATCTAAATCATAACTACTTATGCGGACATGATATGATAGTTTTGCTCAATTGTATCTGGGGTTTCGTTCTCAAATTTGATTCCATACCTTCTGAAATTAAATGTCTATTTCAAGACAGTAAACGCAGTGACTATTTTCTGGCATCACATTACTCTTGCTACTGGCTGATTTTAAAATATCTATCCTTAAAAAATGGATAGTGGGTAGTAGGAAGCAGAGGAGCAGAGGAGGATAGATAATTAATGACAAATGACAAATGACAAATGACTATTTACCAATATCTTCATTCCAAAGTTCGGGGTTAGTTTCAATAAACTCACTCATCATTTGTTCGCATTCGTCAAGATTAAGATCGATAACGTCCACACCGTGAGATACCATAAATTCTTTAGCACCAGGAAAAGTTCTAGATTCTCCAACAATGACTTTTTTAATGCCAAATTGTACTACTGCCCCAGCGCATAGGTAACACGGCATTAAAGTTGAATAGAGTGTAGTACCTCTATAACTGCCAACTCTTCCAGCATTGCGGAGACAATCGATTTCGGCGTGGGTAACAGGATCGGCATCTTGCACGCGTTTATTGTGTCCTCTGCCGAGAATTTTGCCATCCTTGACAAGAACCGAACCAATAGGAATTCCCCCTTCTTGTCTGCCTTGTTTTGCTTCTTGAATTGCAACTTCCATAAACTCATCCATATAATTCTCCTTTTATGACAAAACAACTTGTATTAATGGATCACGATGGCGGTGTAGATGATTATCTGGCAACTATGCTGCTGTTGACGATGGAGCATATTGAACTCCTTGGTGTTGTTGTCACTCCAGCAGATTGCTACGTTCAACCGGCTGTTAGCGCCACACGTAAAATTATAGATTTGATGGGATTTTCTCATATCCCGGTGGCAGAAAGCACTGTGCGCGGAATCAATCCATTTCCTACTCTCTATCGCCGTGATTCGTTTATCGTTGACCATCTCCCCATTCTCAATCAAAGCGAAACTATCACTACGCCATTAGTTGCCGAAACAGGTCAAGATTTCATGATACAGGTGTTACGTGACGCATCAGACCCCGTAACGTTGATGGTAACTGGCCCGTTAACGACGGTTGCAGTGGCTTTGGACAAAGCACCAGATATTGAAGCCAAGATTCACAAAATTGTTTGGATGGGGGGTGCGTTGAATGTTGGCGGTAATGTGGAAAAAAGTCTGGAAGCAGGACAAGATGGTTCCGCCGAATGGAATGTTTATTGGGATGCTGTTTCAGCAGCGCGGGTATGGCAAACCCAAATTGAAATTATTATGTGTCCTTTAGATTTGACTAACAATGTCCCAGTCACATCGGAGTTAGTATACAAAATGGGACGACAACGCCACTATCCCATCTCTGATTTAGCCGGACAATGTTATGCACTGGTTATTCCTCAAGATTATTATTTTTGGGATGTGTTGGCAACAGCTTATCTAGGACATCCAGAATTTTATCAATTGCGCGAATGGGAAACAGAAATTATCACCACTGGTCTTAGTCAAGGGCGTACTAAAGTAGTTCCTGGTGGTCGGAAAATGTATGCAATGGATAAGGTAGATAAAGAGGCTTTTTATGCTTACATCTTGCAGCAATGGGCAAGGTAGAAAACTAAAAATTAGCTGACGTGCATACTCAAACTCGCTACCGAAAACTAACGACAAAGCTCACCAGTTGCAGACAAATTCTGCAACTTAACCGACCATATTGGAGCATTTCGGTGCAAATATTTTTTTTGAGTAAGACACCATTTCAGACTGAAAATTAATCATAGCGTGCCTTTTTAGATTTAATCACCTCAATTACATCATCGTGTCTTTGCCCCTCAATAATATCCTTGAGATGAATTTGCCCATTAATATATTGAACATGGATACGCCAACCTGAGACTTTATCGATATCAGCACGATAAACTGCCTGCTTCACACCTTTTACTTTGTGCAGCCTCGTTTTTGGAAATTTTCTTGTTCTGTGACACTCATTATCTTCAAGTTCTGCCAAAGCTTCAAGAAAAGCAATCTTTAGCTCGTCATCTGGCAAAATCTTCATAGCTTGATAAATAATGCCGTATTCATCACACAGAGTAAGGGTTTGTGCCATAAACCAACTTACGAAATCCGGGCAGTTTCTTGATTGTGGTGGAGTAATTCTTGATACAAAGACTCTGCCACACTTTTATATGCCTTATCAAGATCATCGTGTTTGACCACTCGAAAAAGAGTAAAAATAACTTGCCCAAAAATTGGATCTTCGTCAACTGTCAAAATCACCCTTAGTTTCTGCGAAACCCTTAGTGTGTAGAGTGAAGATTCATAGCCATTAATATCTGACGGTAGAGGAAGACGACGCAACTTACGATAAACGTCAGCATTTTTAGTTGGGAAGAGATTAGCACAATCATTAATCTTTTTAATCGTTGCGGCTTTTCCCTCTTCACTCAGCTTGCCAAGATCCTTTTCAAAGCTTCTTGTTGACTCAATTAGAACATCCACGTTACAAACCACCAATTTGAATTTAGCTACTTGCCCTCTATCTTTAGCATAGTAACAGTTATATACAGAAAAATTCTGTACATTATTCTTACAAGGACATTATATGGAAACTTTATTAATATTATTCTATACTCTAACGTCCACAAAAAGTTGCTGTAAAAGTTTCACAATGCAATTCGTATCAAGTATTTGTTTCAACAGAAAAGAGGTATAATGATTATTAATAATTAATTAATTTTAAACCTAAAAAGAGAGCAGCTACAGTTCCAGCAACAGAAATTTCTCCCTGAATAATTTTCTCTAAAATTGATTTTACAGGAATTAATACGACTTCAATATCTTCTGTAATATCTAGTTGTTGCTCTCCGACTTTGCTCGCATTTTCTGCTAAAAATAAATGTATTTTATTGGTATCTTTACTCGGCTTATCGTATAAAGTTCCAATTTTTTTAAATTTTTGGGGAATATAACCAGTCTCTTCTCTCAGTTCTCTAATTGCTGCTATTTCTGCACTCTCTTTTGTCGGATCGAAATTCCCTGCTGGCAGTTCCAAGAAAAATTCACCTACGGCGTGTCTATATTGCCGGACAAAAATAATTTCTCTATTACTAGTGATAGGTAAAACCATCGCAACGTCAGGCTTAATACTGACAAAATAATCATCTATAATTTTACCATTTGATAATTCTATTTCATCTTGCCTTACCTGACACCAAGGATTATCTAAAACCATTTTTGATTTTAAAATCTTCCATTTCTTTAAGTTGTTCATAAATAAAAATAATCTATAAAAACTTTAGTCGTTAATCAATGAATGTAAAAAAGTATAACAGATGTATCCGATAATCTAAATTTTGAACTTACACTGGCTTTTGCAATAACATAATATGTAAAATAAGTATGCAAATAAATGTAAAATTATTTACAGTAAACAAGAGATTTCCGCTGACTATTAGTCGAGGTACAACGGCACAGACAACAAATGTATGGGTGAGAATTTCACACGATCGCATCGAAGGCTGGGGGGAAGCATCGCCATTTGGTGTGGGTAATCATCGGCAATCAACTGATGCAATCAAAGATACTCTAGAGCAAGTTGTGCCTCTGTTACAAGCATTCAGTCCCTTACAACGTCAGGAAATTGAGCAAGTTTTAATACAAAATCAAATTCCTTCTGCTGCAAGAGCTGCCTTGGATATGGCAATGCATGACTGGTTGGGTAAGTGCGTAGGATTACCCTTGTGGCAACTTTGGGGACTCGATCGCAATCAAATAGTCCCGACTTCAGTCACAATTGGGATTAATTCACCTGAAGGCGCTAGGGCGAGAGCGCGAGACTGGTTACAATTTACAGATGTCCGTCTTTTTAAGGTGAAGCTAGGTAGCCCAGATGGCATAGATGCAGATCAAAAAATGCTTTTAGCAGTGCGAGAAGAAGCACCCGAACTAGAATTTTTTGTTGATGCCAACGGGGGTTGGAGTTTAGAAGATGCGATCGCCATGTGCAATTGGCTGGCTGATTTAGGTATAAAGTATGTAGAACAGCCATTGCCACGGGGAGAGGAATCAAGTTTAGCAAAACTCAAACAACACTCTCCCCTACCTATCTTTGTCGATGAAAGTTGTTTCACCAGCGCTGATATTGCCGATTTGGCAAATTACGTGGATGGCATTAATATCAAACTAATGAAATCAGGGGGGCTAACAGAGGCAATGCGAATGGTACATACAGCACGAGCATATCGGTTGCAAGTAATGTTCGGTTGCTATTCTGACAGTTCGCTAGCTAATACAGCAGCATTACAGCTAGCGCCACTAGCTGATTATTTAGATTTAGACAGTCACCTGAACTTAATTGATGACCCTTTTACGGGTGCATTGCTAAAACAAGGAAAAGTTTTGCCAAACGATTTACCAGGTTTGGGAGTACAACACAGTGCGTCTACCACTTAATCAACGAGTAGCTATCTTGCTACATGAAGGGACTATTGGGACTCACGGCAAAACAGGGCTAGCAATTTTACGTTACAGTGAAGCCCCAATTGTAGCCGTAATCGATCGCGAGTGTGCTGGTAAATCTCTACCAGAATTAACAGGTATCAAGCGCGATCTGCCGATTGTGGCATCGGTAGCCGCAGCCCTAGAGTACAAACCGGAAGTTTTAGTAATTGGTATTGCTCCAGGAGGTGGTGCTGTACCAGATGATTACTGGCTAGAAATCAAAGAAGCTTTAGAAGCGGGAATGTCTTTAGTGAATGGTTTACATACACCAATGGCAAGTATCCCAGAATTAAATGCACTGCTCAAACCAGGGCAACTAATTTGGGATGTCCGCAAAGAGCCATCTAATATTAGTGTTGCTAGTGGAATGGCACGTACTCTTCCGTGTCGGCGGGTGTTGACAGTGGGAACCGACATGGCAATTGGTAAAATGTCAACTAGCCTAGAGTTACATTGGGCGTCAAAACTGCGGGGCTGGCGTTCTAAATTCCTTGCCACAGGGCAAACTGGAATTATGTTAGAAGGAGACGGTGTGGCTTTAGATGCCGTGCGGGTAGACTTTGCCGCGGGTGCTGTGGAACAAATAGTCATGCGCTATGGCAAAAACTACGACATCTTGCATATTGAAGGACAAGGTTCGCTGCTACACCCTGGTTCAACAGCAACTCTACCCCTAATCCGTGGTTCGCAACCAACCCAACTAATATTAGTACATCGGGCGGGACAAGTTCATGTCCGCAATCATCCCCATGTCATCATTCCACCTTTACCAGAGGTGATTCGGCTTTATGAAGCTGTTGCTAATGCTGGTGGTGCTTTTGGAAGTGTTTCTGTAGCGGGTATAGCATTGAACACAGCCCATTTAGATGAATCTGCGGCTCAGGAAAGCATCGCTCAAACAATAGCAGAAACGGGGCTACCTTGCACTGATGTAGTCCGCTTTGATGCCAATGTGCTTTTAGATGCGGTGATGAATAATTAACGTGAGTTCGACGAGTGCTATTTTGACCTCTCCCCCAGTGGGGTAAAACTAAAGCTAAAACCTTAGTAAATCAGGTTTGGGGGGAGGTTTTGAGAATTTATGCAATAAATATATTGAATTCGGGCGGTCGTTTATTGAATTCGGGCGATCGTTTGTTGAATTCGGGCGATCGTTTGTTGAATTCGGGCGATCGTTTGTTGAATTCGGGCGATCGTTTATTGAATTCGGGCGGTCGTTTATTGAATTCGGGCGGTCGTTTATTGAATTCGGGCGATCGTTGATTGAATTCGGGCGATCGTTGATTGAATTCGGGTGATCGTTGATTGAATTTAACCAGTGGTTAGGGTGGGGTAAAACCCAGATTATTGAACAACGTAGAGACTTGTGTGTACACCGTAGGTGGGGGAGAGGAATGGAAGTGGGGTTTTTAGAGCCTAGAACTCACGTTAAACTTATAGCACTGACACACTTGTTGCTATGTCTGTCGCCCAAGATTTAGAATCCCCAGAAAATGTTATATTTCCCCCAGGGGATTTATATAGTGACGAACCGCCTTGGGAAAGTGACTTGCATCGGTTGCAAATGACACTGCTCATCCAATGTTTGGAGTGGCTGTGGCAAAATCGCAAAGATTTTTATGCATCGGGTAATCTCACCATCTACTACAGTCCACGCCAGCGCAAATCAAAAAATTTTCGAGGGCCAGATTTTTTTGTCGTACTGGGGACTGAACGCAAACCCCGTAAAAGTTGGGTTGTCTGGGAAGAAGATGGCAAATATCCCAATGTAATTATAGAAATTATTTCGGATAGCACAGGCGACACTGATAAAGGCTTAAAAAAACAAATTTACCAAGATATATTTCGCACACCAGATTACTTCTGGTTTGACCCAGAAACGTTAGAATTTTCAGGGTTCCATTTGCTGGATGGTAAATATCAACCGTTAGAACAAAATCCCCAAGGCTGGTTATGGAGTCAACAGCTAGGTTTATATTTAGGGGTTGTTCAAGAAAAATTACGCTTTTACACTCGTGAAGGAGAACTGATTCCCACACCGGAAGAAGTGGCACAACACCAGAAACAACGTAGCGATCGCTTGGCAGCAAAACTGCGAGAATTAAATATAGATCCAGATACCATTTAACTTCCACGCTGTCTTGCTTGTGCCTGTTAGCTCAAATGCTATGGATCTTCAGGAAAAACCCATTTTGGCGGTTCCATCATTTTTTTTTGCAGACGTTCTTGTGCCAACTCCAGCATTTTCTCTAAGGGAGTCTCTTCAATAAATTTTGCGGCTGACTCTCTAAACTCGGTATTGGGGCATTTATCCCCTAAAACACACCCATTAACACAGGCTACAGCGCAGTTAATCTTTTGCTCCACAGTACATTCCTCTCACTAAAAGTTATAAGTTATAAGTTGTGAGTCATGATTTTCATCTCTAACTCTTCACTGTTAACTCTTTACTATCAGGCATGACCTACAGGTAAATTTTACCTTGCCAGTTGGTATCTCATTAGTCTAAATACTCACTATTTAGAAAGTTATGAGTTATGAGTGAAAGTTATGAGTTATGAGTTATGAGTTATGAGTTATGAGTTATGAGTTATGAGTTATGA